>NZ_JARVST010000031.1:0-91699 GCF_030209055.1 Pseudomonas sp. lyk4-TYG-107 | reverse complement strand
CATCGATGTCGTCTGACCTATCGCCATCGCTGGCAAGCCAGCTCCCACAATGATTAGCAGTGTTCTCACCTCTTCCAATCAACCCCCAGCTCCCACAGGTTAATCAGTCATCCGAAGGATGGGGAGGCACAAAAAAAACCGGAGTCATGGCTCCGGTTTTTTTATTGTCAGTGGGTCCTCATCCCCGCTGCATACATCGCCAGTTTCAGTACACTCGCCACCACGGCGAGTGACACGACACTGCCGAACCAGATCAGCAACAACCAGCCCAGGCGCTTGTACCAGCGGCTGGATCTGACCTCACGCGAATCAATGGTAGCCATCGCCAATCCTCACTTTGCCGCGGAATACGTAGTAGCTCCAGAAGGTGTACATCAGGATCACCGGCAGGATGAACAGTGCGCCGATCAAGGCGAACAACTGGCTCGAAGGCGGAGACGCCGCCGCCCACAGGCTCACCGAGGGCGGGATGATGTTTGGCCAGATGCTCAGCGCCAGGCCGATGTAACCGAGCAGCATCAACACCAAAGTGAACACGAACGGCCAGTGGGTGTGACGCTGACGCAAGGTGCGCAGCAGCCCGAACAACGCCAGCAGCGCCAGCACCACCAACCCGGCGAACACCATCAGGTGTCCGCTGGTCGACCAGCGAGTGGCCAGTTCCGGCTGCAACTTAAGTGTCCACGCACCAATCACCACCACCATCGCCGTCAGCAACCACGCCAGCGGCCGGGTGAACAGACGCATCCGCGACTCGAGCATGCCTTCGGTCTTGACCAGCAACCAGGTGCTGCCCAGCAGCGCATACGCCACCACCAGACCGACGCCGCACACCAGCGGAAACGGCGCCAGCCAGTCCAGGCCGCCACCGGCAAACTGCCGATTCACCACGGGAATGCCCGACACGTAGGCGCCGATCGCCACACCCTGGGAGAACGTCGCCAGCAGCGAACCGCCGATGAACGCCTTGTCCCACCAGTGACGCTTTTGCGCTGACGACTTGAAGCGAAACTCGAACGCCACGCCACGGAAAATCAGCCCGCAGAGCATCAGGATCAGCGGCAGGTACAGCGCCTCCAGAATCACTCCGTAGGCCAGTGGAAAGGCGCCATACAACGCCGCACCACCGAGCACCAGCCAGGTTTCGTTGCCGTCCCACACCGGGGCGACAGTATTCATCATCACGTCGCGCTCCTGCTCATCCGGGATCAGCGGAAACAGGATCCCCAGGCCCAGATCGAAGCCGTCCATGATCACGTACATCATCACCCCGAAGGCGATGATCACACCCCAGATCAACGAGAGATCGATACCTTGAATACCCATGACTCAGTGCTCCTTCATCGGCGCGGTAGCCGCCGAAATAGGCCGGCGCGGGGTTTGCAACTGATCGCCCTCCGGCGGATGTTCGTGATGGGGCTGCGGGCCCTTGCGCACCAGTTTCATCATGTAGCCGATGCCCACGGTGAATACCGAGCAGTAGATCACCACGAACAGCAACAGCGAGGTGCTCATCTGCGCCACCGAGTGGTGCGACGCGGCGTCATGGGTGCGCATCAAGCCGTAAACCACCCACGGCTGACGCCCGACTTCGGTAGTGATCCAGCCGGCCAGCAACGCGATCAACCCGCTCGGCCCCATCAGCAATACCAGACGCTGGAAGCCGCGATGCTGATAGAGCTTGCCGCCACGGCGCAGCGCCAGACCGAGCACACCGACAAGGATCATCAACATGCCCAGCCCAGCCATGACGCGGAAGCTCCAGAAGATGATGGTCGAGTTCGGCCGGTCCTCTTTCGGGAAGCTCTTGAGCGCCGGGATCTGCTTGTCGAGGCTGTGAGTCAGGATCAGGCTGCCGAGGTACGGGATTTCCAGCGCATATTTGGTCTTCTCCGCCTGCATGTCGGGGATGCCGAACAGCACCAGCGGCGTCGGGCCGTTGTCGGCGTTTTCCCAGTGACCTTCGATGGCAGCGATTTTTGCCGGTTGATGCTCCAGGGTGTTCAAACCATGGGCGTCACCGACCACTGCCTGAATCGGCGCCACGATCAGCGCCATCCACAACGCCATGGAAAACATCCTGCGCACCGGCGCGGTATTGTTGCCGCGCAGCAAATGCCAGGCCGCCGACGCGCCCACGAAGAAGGCCGTGGCGACGAACGCGGCGATCGCCATGTGCGCCAGACGGAACGGAAACGACGGGTTGAACACGATCGCCAGCCAGTCCAGCGGCATCACCCGCCCATCGACGATTTCAAAGCCCTGCGGCGTCTGCATCCAGCTGTTGGAGGCGAGAATCCAGAACGTTGAAATCAGCGTGCCAATGGCAACCATCACCGTGGCAAAGAAGTGCAAGCCTCGGCCGACGCGGTTCCAGCCGAACAGCATGACCCCGAGGAAACCGGCCTCAAGGAAGAACGCCGTCAGCACCTCATAGGTCAGCAACGGCCCGGTGATGCTCCCGGCGAAGTCGGAAAAGCCGCTCCAGTTGGTGCCGAACTGGTACGCCATGACCAGCCCCGAGACCACGCCCATGCCGAAGTTGACGGCAAAGATCTTCGACCAGAAGTGGTAGAGATCGCGGTAGGTGTCGTCACGGGTTTTCAGCCACAGGCCTTCGAGTACCGCGAGGAAACTCGCCAGGCCGATGGTGATCGCCGGGAAGATAATGTGGAACGAAACCGTGAACGCGAATTGAATTCGCGCCAGGTCCAGTGCCTCCATGTTGAGCATGATGATGTCCTCATCCAGGCTGAAAAGCGGCAGCACGTCGCCGGGCCACCGCCAGGCGCGAACGCCTGCAGCCAGTCAAATTGCCAAGGTTTTTATAAGTAGCGGGTCAGGCCAGCGATGACGGGATCAGGTTGCTGACCTTGGCCGCTTCGAGGCGAATCGCGACGAATTTCGAGGTCGGCGTGTAGGTCCGGTCGCCGTAGCTTTCCAGCGGCACCAGCGGGTTGGTTTCCGGGTAGTACGCCGCCGCCTGACCGGGCGGAATGTCGTAGGCGATCAGGGTGAACCCGCTGACCCGGCGCTCGCGCTCGTCATCCCACAGCGCCACCAGATCGACCTTCTGCCCCGGTTCGAAACCGAGACGCTGGATATCCTGTTCGTTGGCGAAGATCACGTCGCGCATGCCATAGACCCCGCGATAACGGTCGTCGAGCCCGTACAGCGTGGTGTTGTACTGGTCGTGGGAGCGCATGGTCTGCAGGATCAGATCCGGCTTGACCGGCAGGTTGCGCACGCCTTCGCTGATCAGGTGTTCCGGCAGCACGCACGGGGTGAACTGGGCTTTGCCCGACTCGGTGTTCCAGACCCGATCCGAGGCGTCGTTGCCAAGGTGGAAGCCACCCGGGGTCAGCAGTTTTTCGTTGAAGTTTTCGAAGCCCGGAATCACGTCGCCGATCAGGTTGCGGATGCGTCCGTAATCGCCCACCGCCCACTCCCAGTCGATTGGATGCTTGCCCAAGGTCGCGGCGGCAATCCCGGCAATGATCGCCGGCTCGGACTTCAAGTGCGCCGACTTCGGTTTCAACTGACCGAACGACAAGTGCACCATGCTGAAGGTGTCTTCCACGGTCACGCCTTGCGGGCCTTCGGCCTGGATGTCGATGTCGGTGCGACCGAGGCACGGCAGGATCAATGCGTCGCGACCGGTGACCAGATGGCTGCGGTTGAGCTTGGTCGAAATGTGCACGGTCAGGTCGAGTTTGCGCATCGCTTCGTGGGTTCGCGGGGTGTCCGGCGTGGCTTGGGCAAAGTTGCCGCCCAGACCGATAAACACTTTGGCTTCGCCACGCTCCATCGCACCGATCGCCATCACCGTGTTGTGGCCGTGCATGCGCGGTACTTTGAAGTTGAAGCGTTTTTCCAGCGCGTCCATCAGCTCCTTCGGCGCCAGTTCGTTGATGCCCATGGTGCGGTCGCCCTGCACGTTACTGTGACCGCGCACCGGCGACAGGCCGGCGCCCGGACGGCCAACGTTGCCGCGCAGCAGTTGCAGGTTGATGACCTCCTGCAGGGTCGGCACCGAGTGCACGTGTTGGGTCAGGCCCATGGCCCAGCACATGATCACGCTCTTGGCGCGGCCATACATGCGCGCGGCCAGTTCGATGTCGTGCAACGGCACGCCGGACTGCTCGAGGATGTGCTCCCAGGTCGTGGCGTCGACTTCTGCCAGGTAGCTGTCCAGACCCGAGGTGTGCTCGGCGATAAACGCATGGTCGAACACCGGTTCGCCACCGCTGGCCTGGGCTTCACGTTCCCACTGCAGAAGGAATTTGACCATGCCGCGAATCATCGCCATGTCGCCACCCAGGGCCGGGCGGAAGTACGCGGTGTTGGTCGCTTCCCAGCCGTTGCTGAGCATCTCGATCGGGTTCTGCGGGTTCTGAAAACGCTCCAGGCCACGCTCTTTCAGCGGGTTGATGCACACCACCTGCGCGCCGCGTTTCACCGCTTCACGCAGTGGTTCGAGCATGCGTGGATGGTTGGTGCCGGGGTTCTGGCCGATGACGAAAATCGCGTCGGCGTGGTGCAGATCCTCATAGACCACGGTGCCCTTGCCCACGCCCAGCGTCTCGCCCATGCTCACCGCACTGGCTTCGTGGCACATGTTCGAGCAGTCGGGAAAATTGTTGGTGCCGAAGGCGCGGACGAACAACTGATAGAGAAACGCCGCTTCGTTGCTGGCCCGGCCCGAGGTGTAGAACTCGGCCTCGTGCGGCGATTTCAGACCCTTGAGGTGTTCGGCGATCAGCGCGAACGCGTCTTCCCAGGTGGTTTCCACATAGCGGTCGACCCGCGCGTCGTAACGCATCGGGTGGGTCAGACGGCCCTGATATTCCAGCCAGTAGTCGCTCTGCTCGGCCAGGCTCGATACCGTGTACTTGTTGAAGAACGCCGGATCGACCAAGCGCCCGGTGGCCTCCCAGTTCACCGCTTTGGCGCCGTTCTCGCAGAACTTGAGCATGCTCGCACCGGGTGCTTCACCCCAGGCACAGCCCGGGCAGTCGAAGCCGCCGTTCTGATTGGTCTTGAGCATGGCGCGGATGTTTTTCAGGGCGTTTTCACTGCCCAGCCAGCTTTTGGTCAGGCTGATCACAGCCCCCCAACCGGCAGCGGCACCCTTGTAAGGTTTGTAACGGTCGACTTGTGACATGGGACATCTCCATGACGATGCACACAGGTATGAACCTGATCTTGGTTAAACAGCGACGGCCGACTTTGCACAGCAATAAAGTGGTCGTTTCAGTTGCCGGAGCAAGGATATGAACCGTTACAAAACATTGTCTAATCGCTATTTATGACCACATTATCGAAACCCTCTATCACGGCGAAAAACCCTTTATTTACGGGGTGTTGCGAAACTAAAGCGGTAACTTTCGAGAAAAAATAATTGATCATCGACGCGCTCAATCAAGCGTTCACAAACAGTGATTGGACGCGGTCTGAAGTTGCCCATAACCTGCGGCAACCTGGTCCGTAAATGCGGACTTATCACTCCTGCGAGGCTGTCATGTCAGAGCGTGTCTTGATCGATGGTTACAACCGCCGCGTCGACTATCTGCGCATGTCGGTCACCGACCGCTGCGACTTCCGCTGCGTGTATTGCATGGCCGAGGACATGCAGTTTCTGCCGCGTCAGCAGGTGCTGACGCTGGAGGAGATTTATCAACTGGCGCAGAGCTTCGTGACGCTGGGCACGCGCAAGATTCGCCTGACCGGCGGCGAGCCGCTGATTCGTCCGGGCGTGGTCAAGCTGTGCGAGCAGATCGCCGCCCTGCCCGGCCTGCGTGAACTGTGCATGACCACCAATGGCTCGCAGCTGGGCAAACTCGCCGCGCCGTTGTTCGACGCCGGGGTCAAGCGGCTGAACATCAGCCTCGACAGCCTCGACCCGGATCGTTTCAAGCAAATGACCCGCACCGGTGATCTGGCACAGGTGATCAGCGGCATCGATGCGGCGCGCAAGGCCGGTTTCATCCGAACCAAACTCAACGTGGTGGTGATGCAGGGGCGCAACGATCAGGAGATCAACGATCTGGTGAGCTTTGCCATCGACCGCCAGCTCGACGTCTCCTTCATCGAGGAAATGCCGCTGGGGATCATCAGCGAACACAGCCGCGCCGAGTCGTTTTTCTCCAGCGCCCAGGTGCGCGAAAAAATCGCCGAGCGCTACACCCTGATCGACTCCGCCGAGTCGACCCAGGGCCCGTCGCGCTACTGGCGGCTGGCCGAGGCGCCAGACATTCGTCTGGGCTTTATCTCGCCGCACAGCCACAATTTCTGCGGTACTTGCAACCGGGTGCGGCTGACTGTCGAGGGGCGCCTGCTACTGTGTCTGGGTAACGAGCATTCGATGGATCTCAAAGCCGTGTTGCGCGCTCATCCGGGGCAACCAGAGCGGCTGGAGAAGGCCATCATCGAAGCGATGAAACTCAAGCCGTATCGGCACAATTTCGAAGTGAACGACGACGTTCAGGTCGTGCGCTTCATGAACATGACCGGCGGCTGAGCCGCCCTCACCCTGCGTAACCGGGATCACCCAGCATGATCATCAGACCCAAGGTCAACCAATTCGCCATCCTCTTCACCCTCAAGGGTTCGATCGCCAAACGTATCGCCCTGCGCACCCTGATGGTCACCCTGCTGGCTTCTGCCATCGTGCTGATTGAAATGCTCCATCCGAGCAACTTCACCAAGGTCAACGCCACGCCGTTCACCCTGCTCGGGCTGTCGCTGTCGATCTTCATGAATTTTCGCAACAACGCCTGCTACGACCGCTGGTATGAAGCGCGCAAGGCCTGGGGCGATGTGCTGGTGCACATCCGTTCGGTGATTCGCGAAACCCATGTCATCCGCGAATCGGCGCAGCGCAAGCCGTTGCTGCTCAACCTCTGCGGGTTTGCTCATGCGCTGAATGCGCGATTGCGCCGGGAAAGCGAAGCGGCGGCCAGCAGCAAGTGGATCACCCCGCAACACGATGCGCAGGTGCCGGACTACAGCGGACGGATTCTGCAGCAGGTCGGCCAGCAATGTTCGGATCTGCATCAAAGCGGTGAACTGAGCGAGTGGCGCTACATGCTGCTGGCCAATCACCTGACCAGCCTGACTCAGGCACAAGCGGTGTGCGAGCGGATCAAAAACACCCCGCTGCCCTTCCCCTACACCTTGCTGCTGCACCGCACGATCTACCTGTTCTGCGTCCTGCTGCCGTTCGCCATGGCCGAACCGCTGGGCTGGCTGACCCCGCTGTTCACGGCGATTGTCAGCTACACGTTCTTTGGTCTGGATGCGATTGCCGATGAACTGGAAGACCCGTTCGGCCGCGACGAAAACGATTTGGCGACTGACTCGCTGGTGCGCACCATCGAGCGTGACATTCTCAGCGAACTGGGCGAAACCGACCTGCCGCCGATGTTGCTGCCGGTGGACTATGTGCTGAGCTGAGCTCGCTCCCTCTGTAGGAGTGAGCCTGCTCGCGATAGCGGTCGCCCAGTCAGTAAAGATGTTGACTGTGCCGCCGTCATCGCGAGCAGGCTCACTCCTACAGGTTCCAGGTACACCCCGCAGAATGGCTGATCATCACACATCCAAATGTGGGAGCGAGCCTGCTCGCGAAGAGTGCCTGTCAGTCAACACTGATGTTGTATGACACGCCGCCTTCGCGAGCAGGCTCGCTCCCACAGTTCTGATTTGTGTTGGGGTCAGAACAGTTCGTTGAAGGGTATGAAACGCAGCGGATCGCCAATGCCGTGGGTGCTGTTTTCCGGCACTTCCACCAGCCCATCGGCCCAGGTCGCTCCGAGCAAAACGCCGGAACTCTGGTTCGGATACAACACCGCGCGCCCCGCCTCCAGCCGCACCCGCAAGTACTCTCGACGACTGCCAGCCTTGTTCCAGGCGAACCCGGCATTCACCGTGAAGCTCAACGGCATGACCTCTTCCACGCCCTGAATGCGCAGCAGGTACGGCCGCGCCAGCAGGCCGAAGGTCACCAGCGCCGAGGTCGGATTGCCCGGCAGGCCAATCACCGGCACCGTGCCGAAATGGCCCACGGTCAGCGGTTTGCCAGGCTTGATCGCCAGCTTCCACAGCAGCGGTTTGCCGTCCTCACGCAGCACCTGCCCGAGGCAATCGGCATCGCCGGCAGACACCCCGCCGGTGGTCAGGATCAGGTCAGCCGCCACTTGCAGTTGCTCAAGCTTGAGCCGCGTCTGCGCCGGGCGATCCGGGAGGATCCCGGCGTCGATCACCTCGCAGCCCAGTTCCTTCAGCCAGTGGCCGAGCAGCACACGATTGCTGTTGTAGATGCTGCCGGGACGCAGCGGCAGGCCCGGCTCGACCAGTTCGTCACCGGTGGACAGCAGCGCCACGCGCGGGCGCCGCACCACGTGCAACTGTGCCAGCCCTTGCCCGGCGGCGACCGCCAGTTCGAACGGCCCGAGGCGTTTGCCGGCACGCAGCAGGATGTCGCCGACGCGGTTTTCCTGACCCTGCGCGCGAATGTTCTGCCCCGCCTTCAAAGGCTGCAAAAAACGCACGCGACCGTCCTCCAGCACTTCGACGTTCTCCTGCATCTCGACGCAGGTAGCACCAGGTGGCAACGGTGCGCCGGTAAAGATCCGCGCGCAGGTGCCGGGCAATAGCGCGTCCGGTGCCAGACCGGCGTAGACCTTCTGCGACACCTTCAGCGGCTGACGATGCAGATCGGCCAGGTTCAAGGCATAACCGTCCATGGCGCTATTCGGCCATGGCGGCAAGTCGAGCGAGGCGACCAGATCACTGGCCAGCACCCGACCACGTGCCTCGTCGAGCGGCAGTATTTCGCTGTCGGCCAGACGTTGCTCATTGGCCATACCCAGCAATTGGTCGAGGGCGTCCTCGACCGGCATCAACCCTGCCTTGCTCATCCGCGCGGCCCACAGGCAGCGACTGATTTGAGGTGCGGCACAAAGTTGCACGGGCGGTGGCGGTTATCCAGTTGCTCGGCGAGGATACCTTCCCACGCTGTGCGACAGGCACCGGTCGAACCCGGCAGGCAGCACACCAGCGTGCCGTTGGACAGCCCGGCCAGCGCGCGGCTTTGCACGGTCGAGGTGCCGATGTCGAGAATCGAAATGGCGCGGAACAACTCGCCAAACCCGTCGATCTGCTTGTCGAGCAGACAGGCCACCGCTTCCGGCGTGCTGTCGCGCCCGGTGAAACCAGTGCCGCCGGTGATCAGCACCACCTGAATGCTGTCGTCGGCAATCCAGTGCGCGACCTGGGCGCGGATCTTGTACAGGTCATCCTTGAGCAGGTTGCGTTCGCTCAAGGTATGACCGGCCTCCAGCAAGCGGCTGACCAGCAATTGGCCGGACGTGTCGCTCGCATAATCGCGAGTATCGCTGACGGTCAGTACGGCTATGTTCAGGGGGACAAACAGGGCATCCGCTTTCGCACTCATGGGAATCTCCGGCAGTAGTCAATCAGATTGCCAAGCAGCCTAAGTGCCACTTATGAGTACTGTCTAATCACTCTGGCCAACCACATTATCGAGCTGCTCTATCGGCGCCGTTGACCTCGGCCGACGCCTTTGAAACCATGGGCGATAGAGCTAATCGATAGGCTTTTCAATTCTTCCGATTGGACGCAGATACAGGCAGGTGAGATCGTCACACCTCGCGTTTTTCGTGCGCTGCGCGCATCTGCGTCAATACTCAATCCAATTTCTCAACGAGCAGGTGCCTGCGTGGACATCAAACAACTCAAGTTCCTGATCGCACTGGACGAAACCCGACACTTCGGCCAGGCCGCCGCCCGCTGCCACATCACCCAGCCGACCCTGTCGATGCGTCTGCGCAATCTGGAAGATGAGCTGGATCTGGTGCTGGTCAATCGCGGTCAGCGCTTCGAGGGTTTCACCCAGGCCGGCGAACGGGTGCTGGCCTGGGCGCGCACGCTGCTGGCCGCGCATGACGGCCTGTTCGCCGAAGCGGCGGCGTGCCGCGGGCAACTGGTCGGTAGCTTGCGCCTGGGTCTGGTGCCGCTGAGCAATTTCAACCCGGTCAATTACATTCAGAGTTTGTCCGGGACCTATCCGGAGCTGAAATTCAGTCTGTCGTCGGGGAGTTCCGACGAGATCATCGCCGGCCTGGGCAACAACCAACTGGATCTGGGCGTGTGCTACCTCGACCACGTCAACCCGAACTATTTCGATTTTTTCGAGATCGGCGAAACTCGCGTCGGTCTGCTTTACGACAACCGTCACTACCATTTCGAAGGCTCGGAAATGAGCTGGGAAGACGCCGCCGAACTGCCGCTGGGGATGATCACCACCGGCATGCATTACCGCAAATCCATCGACCTGAGCTTCCGCAGTCGCGGGCTCAATCCGCAGCCGATCATGGAAAGTGATTCGACCTATCAACTGCTGCAGGCGATCCACCAAGGATTCTGCTGCTCGATCATGCCGCTGGACAGCGGGCTGGAAGAGCCGATCGAACACCTGTCGTTCATGCAACTGCCGGATGCCAGCGTGCTGGCGCCGCTGGGGCTGGTAATGCGCAAGACCGAGCCGCGTTCGGCGATAGCCGAGAAGTGTTTTGCCGAGGCGCGCAAGTTGTTCGGGGTTGAGTTGCCGGTTGCTTGAGTGATCTCTCCAGACATTGATGCTGGCTGTCAGACCGTCTTCGCGAGCAAGCCCGCTCCCACAGGTTGAATGCATTTCAATTGTGGGAGCGGGCTTGCTCGCGAAGAGGACCGCCCAGCGAATACACATTTCGGATATAACAGCGGTGATCGACCCACCCAATCACCAGATCAGAACAAGCGATTGGACGCACTTTCACCACCCCCGTAGCCTGAACCCACTTCAGCGCTTCGGGACTTTTCAAGATGCTCTGCCACGTCGAATCCAACACCGAACCCAACGCCCCCGCCCCGCAACCGTCACAGGTGGCGTTTCGCGAACACCTGCCGCACGCCCCGCTCTCGCACGCCGCCCTGGCTGCGGAAATTGCCTTGGCGATCACCTTCAATGGCCTGAGCCAGGCGGTGATGATGGTCTCGCCCGGCAACCTCGAAGACTTCATCCGGGGCTTCGCCCTGAGCAACGCGATCATCGAAAGCGTCGACGAGATTTACGACATTCGCCTGAGCCATTTCGATCAGGCCTGTCAGGCTGACGTGCAGATTTCCAGCCGGGCCTTCTGGGCGCTGAAAGATCATCGTCGGCAAATGGCCGGCACCAGCGGCTGCGGCATTTGTGGCGTCGAGGCGCTGGAGCAGGCGTTGCCGCAACTGCAGATTCTGCAACCCTGCGCCCTGCCGCCGGCCGCGCATCTCGACGGTATCCGCCAACGTATCGAACAGGCTCAGCAACTGGCCCGCAGCAGCGGCGCCCTGCACGCGGCGCTGTACTTCGATGCCAGCGGTGAAGCGCTGCTGTGCCGCGAAGACATCGGCCGGCACAACGCCCTCGACAAGCTGATCGGCGCGATGCAAATCGCTGACGTCGATGCGCGCCAGGGCTTCGTAGTGGTCACCAGCCGTTGCAGCCTGGAGCTGATCCACAAAGCCGTGCGCGCCCGACTTGGCACCCTTGTCAGCCTGTCCGCCCCCACCGCGTTGACGGTGCGTTGGGCGCTCAAGCATCGGCTCAATCTGATCCACGTACCGCACCGCAACGCCCCCCGAATCTACAGCCCGATCCAGGAGCTTTTGCCATGAGCAACACCCTCACCCACCTTGATGATCAGGGCCGCGCCAACATGGTCGACGTCAGCGACAAAGCCGCGACTCGCCGCGAAGCCACGGCGCAGGCCTGGGTGCAGATGCGCCCGGAAACGCTGCAGATGATCCAGGCCAACGGTCACCCCAAGGGCGACGTTTTCGCCGTGGCGCGCATCGCCGGAATCCAGGCGGCCAAACGCACCCACGAACTGATCCCGCTGTGCCATGCGCTGCTGCTCAGCTCGATTCACGTTGAACTCAAGGCCTGCGAACCGGACCGCGTGCAGATCACCAGCACCTGCCGCCTCACCGGCCAGACCGGCGTCGAACTTGAAGCCCTGACCGCCGCCAGCGTCGCGGCGCTGACCATTTACGACATGTGCAAAGCCGTGGACCGGGCCATGGTCATCGGCGACATCCGCCTGCTGAGCAAACAGGGCGGCCGCTCCGGACACTTTCAATGGGAGGACGCGCAATGATCCTGATCAACTACTTCGCCAGCTACCGTGATCGCCTCAATCTGGGCGGGGAAAAAATCCCCCTGAGCGACGATCTGACCTGTATCGAGGACGTGCGGCAGATGCTCATGGCCCGTGGTGAAGAATGGCGCGAAGTGCTTGGCGCCGGCAACCTGATGTGTGCGTTGAACCAAGAGCTGTGCCAACCGAGCGCGGCGATCGAAGACTTCGACGAGATCGCGTTTTTCCCACCGGTCACCGGGGGCTGAGCATGACGGTTCGAGTTCAGTACAAAAGCTTCGACGTCGGCCAGTTGACCGCCGACCTGCATGCGCGCAATCCACGGGTCGGCGCGGTGGTGAATTTCATCGGCTATGTGCGCGATCTGAACATTGGCCAGAGCGTGAACGAGCTGTTCCTCGAACACTATCCGGGCATGACCGAAAAAGCCCTCGAACGGATCGCCGACGAAGCGCGCGAGCGCTGGCCGCTGCTGGGTGTGGAGATTGTGCATCGGGTCGGCGCACTGGCGGTCAGCGAGCCGATCGTGTTTGTTGGCGTCAGCAGCAAGCACCGGCACATGGCGTTCGAAGCCTGCGCGTTTATCATGGACGTGCTCAAGACTCGTGCACCATTCTGGAAGCGTGAGAGCACGGCGCAGGGTTCGCACTGGGTCGAGGCGCGGGAGAGTGACCAGAATGCGGCGTTGCGCTGGAGTCTGGCGCATGCCTGAAGATCAAGAGCCCCTCACCCTAGCCCTCTCCCCGAGGGAGAGGGGACTGATTGGGGGATATTGAAGAAATTCACCGAACTGAAAGATTGGTTCTGAATCCATAATCGACTCGATCTCTCAGGTCGACGGATGACGCCAGACACCTCGGTCGGCCCCCTCTCCCTCTGGGAGAGGGCTGGGGTGAGGGTTGAAAGTCTGATTAGATAGCCACTCCGCCAGGATTAAACTCCGGAGTTTCGTTTGAGCACAGCGCCCAACAACCTGCCCCGCCCCGCTCCCGTCACCCTGCGCCAGGCCTGGCGCTTCTGGCTCAAGCTCGGCTGCATCGGTTTCGGCGGCCCGGCCGGGCAGATCGCGATCATGCATCAGGAACTGGTCGAGCGCCGGCGCTGGATCTCCGAGCAGCGCTTTCTGCATGCACTCAACTACTGCATGTTGCTGCCCGGCCCCGAGGCCCAGCAACTGGCAACCTACATTGGCTGGCTGTTGCATCGCACCTGGGGCGGGGTGATCGCCGGGGCGCTGTTCGTGCTGCCGTCGCTGTTCATCCTGATTGCGCTGTCGTGGCTGTACATCGCGTTCGGCGATGTACCGGTGGTGGCCGGAATTTTCTATGGAATCAAACCGGCGGTGACCGCGATCGTCTTGCACGCCGCGCACCGTATCGGTTCGCGGGCGCTGAAAAACAGTTGGTTGTGGGCGATCGCCGGGGCGTCATTCGTGGCGATTTTTGCCTTGAATATGCCGTTCCCGTTGATCGTCCTCGGTGCAGCGTTGCTCGGCTATTTTGGCGGACGCCTGGCGCCACAGCGCTTCAACAATGGCGGGCAGCGCAGCAGTGCCGAATCCTTCGGCCCGGCGCTGATCGATGACGACACACCGACACCTGAGCATGCGCGATTCAGCCTGCCGAAACTGTGGCGTCTGCTGCTGGTTGGCGCAGCGCTGTGGTGTTTACCGATGGGCCTGCTGACCGCGCTGTTCGGCTGGGACGGCACGTTCACGCAAATGGGCTGGTTCTTCACCAAGGCCGCATTGCTGACCTTCGGCGGCGCTTACGCGGTGTTGCCCTACGTCTATCAGGGCGCGGTCGGGCACTACGGCTGGCTGACGCCGACGCAGATGATCGACGGCCTCGCCCTCGGCGAAACCACGCCCGGGCCGTTGATCATGGTGGTGGCGTTTGTCGGTTTCATCGGCGGCTACGTGCAACCGGCGTTCGGCGCAGAACATGCGTTCGCCGCCGGTGCATTGGCGGCGACGCTGGTGACCTGGTTCACCTTCCTGCCCTCGTTTCTGTTCATCCTCGCTGGCGGGCCGTTGGTGGAATCAACGCACAACGAACTGAAGTTCACTGCACCGCTGACCGCGATCACTGCGGCAGTGGTCGGGGTGATTCTGAACCTGGCGTGTTTCTTCGCTTATCACGTGTTCTGGCCCAACGGATTTGCCGGGCACGCGGATCTGTTTTCGATCGGGCTGGCGCTGCTGGCCGCGTTGGCGCTGTTCATTTTCAAACGCGGGGTGATCGAAGTGTTGATCGTTTGCGCCCTTGCCGGGCTGGGCTTTCATCTGATGCGCTGAATCCTGGCCTGCGAATCTCCCGTTTACACGCCCGCGAATTCCCCCTTACTATCCGGGCACACCGGTCGGCGGGCCTGCCCCGCCACCGACGTTTTCCGCCAACGGAAACACGCGTTATGAGTACGTCACCACAACAACCAGAAAGGTTGAACGTCTCCGCTGTGTGCGCCCTCTGTCACAGGGGCCGCGCATGAATCGCATCGTCAATCTCCCCATGGCCCTGCGCCGTTCCAAGCTGCGTCACTCCGCACGCCCGCCGGATATCGCCTGCTGATTTCCATCAGTCAGAAAAGATCCATTGTGGTGAGGGGATTCATCCCCGATGGACTGCGCAGCAGTCCCTATCTTTTTGGCCCGCTACGCGCGCCGTCGGGGATAAATCCCCTCACCACAGGTTCAGTGTCACTTCCGACTGCCGGACATTAGCGAAATACTTTTTTCTTTTTGATATCCCTGCCAGGACACCACGCCTATTTACCGCGTCGTGTCCGGCCCGAATCTGCGCGCCCATGCGGCGCCATCGTGAGTGATTGACCATGAAATTCGCAGCCATCGAAGACGCACGCCTGTTCCTTGAACAGAACCCCGATATCGACATGATCGAGCTGTTCATCCTCGACGCCAACGGCGTGCCGCGTGGCAAGCTGTTGCACCGCGAGGAACTGCTCGCCGTATACGAAAGCGGTCGCCCGCTGCCCAGCACCATTCTCGGCCTGACCGTGCAGGGCGAGGACGTGGAAAACTCGGGTCTGGTGTGGGACGTCGGCGACATCGACTGCCGCGCCTACCCGCTCGAAGGCAGTCTGGTGCGCCTGCCGTGGCGGCAGATTCCGACGGCGGCGGTGCAGGTCAGCATGCACCCGAGCGAGGGAATGCCGGCGAGCATCGCCGACCCGCGTCATCTACTGATCAAGGTGATCGACGGCCTCAAGGCCGAGGGTTATCACCCGGTGATGGCGTGCGAGCTGGAGTTTTATCTGCTCGACGCCAAACGCGATCACAACGGCCGTCCGCAACCGGCGCTGGACGCCGACGGTGGCCGACCGCGACACACCCAGGTCTACGGCTTGCGTGAACTGGAGCAGATCGAACCGTTCCTCGCCGACCTCTACGGCGCCTGCAAACTGCACGGCATTCCGGCGCGCACGGCGATCTCGGAATATGCGCCAGGCCAGGTGGAAATCACCCTCGAACACGGCGACGCATTGCTCGCGATGGATCAGGCGGTGCGCTACAAACGTCTGGTCAAAGCGGTGGCGCACAAGCACGGCATGCAGGCGACGTTCATGGCCAAGCCGTTCGATGATCTGGCTGGCACCGGCATGCACATGCACGTCAGCCTTGCTGATGGCGAGGGGCGCAATCTGTTTGCCGCTGAGGATCCGGCCGGCACTCCGCTGCTGCGCACCGCGATTGGCGGCATGCTCGCCTCGCTGCTCGATACGCTGCTGCTGTTCTGCCCCAATGCCAACTCCTACCGCCGCTTTCAGGCCAACAGCTACGCGCCTTTGGCGCCGACCTGGGGCGTCGACAACCGCACCGTCAGCCTGCGCGTACCGGGCGGCCCGGCCAATACCCGGCACATCGAACACCGCATCTGCGGCGCCGACGCCAACCCGTATCTGGCGGCGGCAGCGATCCTCGCCGGTATCCATCGCGGAATTCGCGAAAATCTTGATCCGGGCGCGCCGGTCGAGGGCAACGGCTATGCGCAGGCCAAGGAATTGCTGCCGACCGACTGGCTGACGTCGCTGCAGGCGCTGGAAAATTCGGTGTGGGCACGGGATGCCCTGGGGCAGGAATTTCTCGGGGTGTACCTGGCGGTGAAGCGTGCCGAGTACCGGCAGTTCATGGCCGAGGTGGGTGAGCAGGATTGGCGTTGGTACCTGACCGAAGCCTGAAGCCTCACCACTAACCCCTGTAGGAGTGAGCCTGCTCGCGATAGCGGTGTGTCATTCAGCAATAATGTGTCTGACATGGCCTCATCGCGAGCAGGCTCACTCCTACAGGGGACCGCGTACAACCGAAGAATTTGTGTGGACACAGACATGACCCAACGCTGCAATTCCTACTACACCGTCACCCTCAACCAGGACACCGACTACCCGCCCCTGCAGGGCCGGCACCAGGTTGATGTGGTGATCATCGGCGGCGGTTTCACTGGCGTCGCCACCGCTGTCGAACTCGCCGAAAAAGGCCTGAAAGTCGCCATCGTCGAAAGCCACAAGATCGGCTGGGGTGCCACCGGGCGCAATGGCGGACAAGTCACCGGCAGCCTCTCCGGCGACGGTGCGATGCGCAAACAGATGCGCCCGAAACTCGGTGATGAAGTCGACGATTTCATCTGGCACCTGCGCTGGCGCGGGCATGAAATTATCCAGCAGCGGGTCGAGAAGTACGGCATCCAGTGCGACCTCAAACACGGCCATCTGCACGCCGCCTATAAGCCGAGCCACATGGACGGTTTGCGCAACGATTACGAGGAAGCCGTGCGTCGCGGCCTGGGCGATGAAGTCAGTCTGCTCGACCGCAGCCAGGTGCGCGACCTGCTGCAAAGCGACCTCTACCACGGCGCAATCAAGAACACCCGCAATATGCACCTGCACCCGCTCAACCTGTGCATCGGCGAAGCGCGGGCGGCGGAAAGTCTAGGTGCCTTGATCTTCGAGAACAGTGAGGTGCTGGAAATCATTCACGGCAAAACCCCAGGGGTGCGCACCGCCCATGGCCAGATCGACGCCAATCAGGTGATGCTCGCCGGCGACGTTTATCACAAGCTCGAACCGGGTCAGCTCAAGGGCAAGATTTTCCCGGCCATGGGCGGCATCGTCACCACCGCGCCGCTGGGTGATCTGGCGCGGCAGATCAATCCCGAAGACCTCGCGGTGTACGACTGCCGTTTCGTTCTCGACTACTACCGCCTCACGGCTGACGGTCGTCTGCTGTTCGGTGGCGGCGCCAACTACAGCGGCAAGGATTCACGGGACATCGCCGCCGAACTGCGCCCATGCATCGAGCAAACCTTCCCGGCCCTCAAAGGGGTGCAGATCGACTACCAGTGGAGCTGCGCGATGGGCATCGTGATCAACCGCATCCCGCAACTGGGCAAGCTCTCGGACAACGTCTGGTATTGCCAGGGTTATTCCGGACACGGCATCGCCACCACCCACATCATGGGCGAAATCATGAGCCGCGCGATCACCGGGCAGATGGAACAGTTCGAGACCTTTGCGCAGTGCCAACACATCCGGGTACCGATGGGGGATTGGCTGGGCAATCCGTTGCTGGCGGCGGGGATGTGGTATTACCAGATGCTCGAAAAGTTGCGTTGACCGCACCGGCCCCATCGCGAGCAGCCTCACTACAAATCTCAGTCCGGCAACTGCTCCACCACAATCCCTAATCGCCGATAATCCTCAACACTCCCCGACGCCAGGTGCCGCTCGGTAATCAGCGTATGCAGGCGCGTACACGCGGCCACCACAAACGGCTCCACCGCCCCCAGCTTGTCCGCGGTGGTCACCGCAATCACCCGCGCCGCGCTGTCGAGCAGCGCCTGTTTCACGGGTACTTCATCGAAATGCAGCGAGGTGATGCCCACCTCCGGGTGAATCGCACAGACCCCGGTAAACGCCAGATCCGCCTTGATCCCGGCCAGCATGCGCACCGCCTCGTGCCCGCTGGCCGACATCGTGCGCGGGTTCAGTTGCCCTCCGGCCAGAATCACCTTCACGCCCTTGTATTCGGACAAGGCAATCGCTGTCATCGGCGCGGCGGTCACCGCAGTGATCTGGATATCCGCGCGCAACGAGCGCGCCACCTGCAACGCGGTCGAACCGGAATCGAACAGCACAATCTGCCCGTCCTCGACCTTTTGCGCCGCCAACTGCGCCAGCCGCACTTTTACCTCATCGGTCTCTTCCAGCCGGGTGAAGTAATCCTTGCCGCTGTCCTTGGGCCTTGGCAGCGCCCCGCCATGCACGCGCTGCACCAGCCCGGCGTTGTCCAGTTCGGCGAGGTCGCGGCGGATAGTGTCTTCGGACACGGCGAAGTGCTGGCTCAACTCGGAGGCCATGACCTTGCCGTCGCGTTCGAGGATCAGGAGGATTTTCTGCCGGCGCAGGGATGGCAGTTCGGTGACCGAATGATCGTGCATGGTTTTGCCTGTTTATGCTTGTAGTTGCAGGTTTTGCCGAGACTAGCGAAAGCTTTGGGCAAACACAAACCGGCGGGTATCAATTGTTTCGATCATTGGAATCAACATGCCGAATTTTTTCTTTGCATTCAGCCTGTTCAGAATGGCCTCACTTTAAAAAGGCTCAGGATGAACAGCTGATGAATCTCAATTTTGCGTTTGCGTGCATGATCGTGGTGTCTTTTGCGATTGCGTTGGGCCACGCCTGATCCGTCACACCGACGCCGCCAGATGCTCACGCAACCATTTGTGTGCCGGGTCGCGATGCGCGCGCTCGCCCCAGAACATCGCCATTTCGTAGCCCGGCACCGGCAACGGCGCATCGACTACCTGCAACGCCGGGTTGTCGCGAACCAAGCGTGACGGCAGCATCGCCACCAGATCGGTACTCGCCAGCACCGACATCACCATCAGAAAATGCGGCACCGACAGCACCACTTTGCGCGCCAGGCCGACCTCGGCCAGCGCCTTGTCGGTCACCCCGAAAAAGCCCCCGCCCTCGCGCGACACCATCACGTGTTCCAGCGCGCAGAATTGTTCGCGAGTCGGCTTACGCTTCAACCCCGGATGCCCGACGCGACCGGCCAACACGTAATGCTCGGTGAACAGCACCCGTTGATGCAGATCCAGCGGCGCCTCTTCGGTGATGTGCAGCGCCAGGTCAAACACGCCCTGCTCCGCCTGCCTGGCCAACTGTGCCGGCATCAGATCGAGCACTGCCAACCGCGTGCCCGGCGCCTGAGTGCGCAAACCGCTGAGCGCTGGCAGCACCACCGTCGATTCGCCGTAATCCGTCGCCGCGACTTTCCAGATGTGGCGGGCCTGAGCCGGATCGAACGCGCTGGCCGGCGCCACCGCGCGTTCCAGTGCTTCCAGTGCCTCGCGCAACGGCTCGCGCAGTTCATCGGCCCGCGCCGTCGGCCGCATGCCCCGTGGCCCGGGCAGCAACAGCGGGTCGCCGAAGATCTCGCGCAGCTTGGCCAGGTGCACGCTCACTGACGGCTGCGACAGGCTCAACCGCTCTGCGGCGCGGGTTACGTTGTGTTCTGCCAACAACACGTCTAGGGTCAACAGCAAGTTGATATCCAGACGTCGTAAATTATTCATGACTATACCTGACATATCAGACATTCATTTCCAATATACCGATCAAGGATTGATCCTGCCTGCATTCAACCAAGGAGTTGCCACATGAATGTGCTACTGGTCTACGCCCACCCCGAACCCACTTCGCTCAACGGCTCGCTCAGGGACTTCACCGTCCAGCGCCTGCAAGCCGCCGGCCACACCGTGCAGGTCTCCGACCTGTATGCGATGAACTGGAAAACCACGATCGACGCCGATGATGCCCCCGGTCGCGATGAAAGCCGGCCATTCCATGCCTCGATTGATTCAAAACTGGCTTACCAACAGGGCCGGCAGTCGGCCGACATCGCCCGCGAGCAGGAAAAACTATTGTGGGCCGACGCGCTGATCCTGCAGTTCCCGCTGTGGTGGTTCACCATGCCGGCGATTCTCAAAGGCTGGGTCGAGCGCGTGTATGCCTACGGGTTTGCCTACGGTGTCGGCGAACACTCCGATGCGCGCTGGGGCGAGCGCTACGGCGAAGGCAAGATGAAAGGCAAACGTGCGATGCTGCTGGTCACCACCGGAGGCTGGGATTCGCACTACAGCCCACGCGGGATCAACGGGCCGATTGATGATTTGCTGTTTCCGATCCAGCACGGCGTGCTGTTCTACCCCGGTTTCGACGTGGTGCCGCCCTTCCTGGTGTACCGCGCCAGTCGCATGGATCAAGCGCGGTTTGCCGAGACCTGCGAGGCACTGGGCACGCGTCTGGATGAATTGTGGAGCACGCGGCCGATAGCGTATCGGCAGCAGAATGCCGGGGATTATGAGATCCCGGCGTTGACGCTCAAGGATGATATTGCCCCGGGTGAGGAAGGCTTCGCCGCCCACACTTTGTAAAGATCACTGAACCTTTGTGGCGAGGGAGCTTGCTCCCGCTCGGCGACGCAGTCGTCGCAAAACCTGCGATTTTGGTACACCTGAAACACCGCGGCATCGGGGTTTGGGGCCGCTGCGCAGCCCAGCGGGAGCAAGCTCCCTCGCCACAGGGGGATGTGCTTCAGACTTCCTCCCGCGCCCGCCGCACCTGCACCAACAACGCCGGCGCAAAGTGCAGCAGCACCATCCGCGCCAAGTGGTGAGTCAGGATAAACACCACATTCAGCCCGCCGGCAAACGCGACAATCGCAATCGTCTCGATCGCCCCCGGCATGTACGCCAGCCACAGCGACAGCGGATCACTGCCCACCCAGCGCGCCGCCACTTCGGCAAACGCCGCCGCGACCACGATCATCAAGCCGACCGACACCAGCGCCGTCCGCCCATGCCGGCCCAATTCCGCAAGACCGAGCCCCTGAAAACGCGAGCCGATCCGCACGCCGAGAATCAGCGCCGCCAGGTTCAGGCTCCAGTCCGGCATGTGAAAGCCGTGCAGCCATCCCGATTTCACAAACACGGCAGTGAGCAGAATCGCCGTCAACATGAATGGCGCAGGCACGCCGATCACCAGCAGCAAGCGCCCGAGCACCACGCTCAGGCCAATCAGAACGAATACGGTCAACGCCATACCCGTGCTCAACGGAGCGCTTTCAACCACTGTCAACGAGGCTTGCCCGGGAATCAAAAAGCTCACCAGCACCGTGATCAGCAACAAGCGCATCAGGTGCACGATGATGACCTTGCTCGAGGCCTTTTCCGACTCCAGCAAATCGAACACTGCCGCCAGTGCGCCGGGGTACACCGCGAGTAGCGCATCGGTGCGATTCCATCCCGCGCCGCGAGTCAGCCACCATCCGGCGAGGGCGATCTGTACAGTCAGGCATAGAAGCAGGACGCCGAGGCTTGGCAACATCGCCGAAGCCGTCGCACTGTCCCACGCTTCGAACATCAGCCCGGTGGCAATGCCCAGCGTGACCTGGATGTAGCCCAGACCATAAGGGGTGGCGGGGGCAAACCCGAACTTGGTGGCGACCAATGCGGTGACAAGAATCGCCCCCAGCAACAGGCCATGAGGAACACCGCTGACCTGCAACGCAGCGCCGACAGCGGCAGCGATCAACAAACACAGAATCGATTTCATATTCTTCGCCTTCCTGGCTATTCAACTGACCCGACATCAATCCCATGTAGGAGCTGCCGCAGGCTGCGATCTTTTGACTTTGATTTTTAGAAGCAAGATCAAAAGATCGCAGCCTTCGGCAGCTCCTACAGGGGGGTATTCCTTCTTACGTGCGCAACCGCCCAATCGCCCGCCGATACTTCTCGACCCGTTCCAGATCTTCCCAACTTGGCGAGGCAATCCGCGACAGGTCGCTGTTCTCTTCCAGATCCGCCAGCTTGACCACCCGACCGATCGGGTTCTGCGCCGCGCGGTCGACGAAATCCTCGTAGGACTCGCCCGGCACTTTGGTCACGGATTCAATAGCGCTCAGAATTTCTTCGCTGAAACCTTCCTTACGCAAATCATCGAGGCTGATGCCGCAATCCTCGACCACATCGTGCAGCACGGCGACGATGCGTTCTTCCAGCGTGGTCATGCGCAACATGACTTTCAGCGGATGCAAAATGTACGGCGCACCGCCCTTGTCGACCTGCCCGGTGTGGGCGGTGGCGGCGATGGCGATAGCGCGTTCGAGGGTTTGAGTCATGGAAGTCTCCGTGGTTTAAACGCCATAGCGGCCGCCAACGTGGATGTTGCGTTTGAGCCAATTGCGGATCGCTTCAAGCCGTCCGGTTGGCTTCGCTGGCCCGGAATGACGTTGAAGAATTAGCGAGACCACGGTTGACTGATCGGCTTTTGGATGGGCATCGATCAACTCGGCAACCCACGCACAATCAGCTTTTCTCAGGTGTTCACGCCACTCGCCCGGCCAAGCGTCCAGCTCATCCAGCGCCAACCACCGCGCACCGCCGTGTTCCATGTGTCCGCCAGACATCGACTGCTCGAAACAGAAAGGCGAATCTGGCTTTGCAGGGTCAATGTGAAACAGATAGATGTCGTGAAAGGGGTGTTGCGAGGGGAGCGCGTTATTGCGGCTGCCGATTTCGATCATGGGCAATGTTCCAATCCTTGGGCGCTTAATGTTTCCGATTGTTTCGCAGTGTACGCCACAGGAGCAAATCAAAAACCCGATGGAACCTCCCTCCTCCACGCCATCTCGAAACTATAAAGCGCCAAAAGCTTCGATCAGACCCGGCGCCCCTGAAGAGGAAACCCCGATGAACATTCGCTTCCTGCTTCTAATCGCCACGATCGCCGTCATCCCCACCTGCGTCATGGCCGAAGGCTGCGACGTTCAGACCCAATCCTCCAGCGCTTCGGTGCCAGCGGTGGAAACGCACAGCTGCTACGAATACGAAGGCATGCCCGTCAGCTCCATCGACTGGTCGTGCAGCAATGAAAGCAAAGACATGCTCAACAGTAAGAAAACCAAGGTCGAGCACTGTGCCGACCACTATCAGGCCACGTGTATCGCCACGATCACTCAGGAATCCCTGGCCAACCCTCACTCCACCAGCAAAGACAAAAATGCCAAGGCGCTGAATATCCCCGACAACGCCCAAGTGACCACGTATTACTATGACGTGGATCATTTGGCCCAGGCGCGAATTGATTGTGAGAATGGTGGTGGGCATTGGAAGGCGAAGTAAGCGTTTGATATCTGTGTTTGCGACAGGCAAAGAAAAGCCCGGCTCAAAAGACCGGGCTTTTTAATGCGCAATATCCGTTAACCACCGCCGTTACCCCCACTGCTGCTATCGGACGATTGACCCGCGGAGCTGGGCTTGGAGGCAGAAGGCACCGGCCCATTGTCGGTCTTGCCACCATCCCCACCTTCAGGCAGCGAATTGGCATCCGGATCGGCATGGGTGGCAGGGGACGCCGGGTCGCGAGTCTGGCTGTTGCCGTCGTTTGCCGTTGGGGTGGGCATATCGCCGGCCGCGATCGCATACAGCGAGCTGCCGGACAGCAACGCCGCGAGGGTAAACACCGCGATTTTATGGTTCAGCATGGTGGCTCTTCCTCTGCGTGGGGAGTTACAGCATTGGAAGAAGGTGTGTGGCGAAGGTGCGGTGTGTCGGACGAATGGTTGTCGCCCAGTCATTTCGCGCAGTTTTGATATCTGAAAACTTCGTAGGAAAACACTTCATGTGGCGAGGGAGCTTGCTCCCGCTGGGCTGCGAAGCGGCCCCAAAACCGGATGGTCCGTTTTGCTAGCGGTACCGTCGAGTCAGTAAACGTGAAGCGTTATAACTGATTAAAAGGCAGATTATTAGTTTTTCATTTAAAAACCTGTCAGTAATGACAGGTTAGAAAAAACGGCTACTGCGATAACCTATGTTTTCGGCAAGATCAATATTTATCGTTCAGGAGATTATCCATGAGTGCGTTATATGCCTACTACAATAAGTCCAACGAGTTTTCTGCCCATTGCATAATAAAAGTTGGACTCATGAGAGGGGCAGAGGCGATGCATTTTGAAGGTGAGAGCGTTTCATGCACGGAGGAAATAAAAGAGGGTTGGTATTACGATGAAAATAGTCAAAAGTTCATCACTGCGCAGGAATTTGAAATCAATCGCGAAAAATACCGGACTTCACCTGATCCCAAGACACTCCCCCCTATAAAAATAAAGTTGCCAGAATACCCCACTCCATCATGGTAACCTCCTGAAAGCAATATTAATGATCTTATCTGGAAAAAACCTAAGCACGAAAAGCAATAATTTCGAACTTACTGATCTATAAAAAACTGCTCTACACGCCTTAAAGAAGTACCGCTGTCTCTTTCGAGTTCAGCGGTACACTTTCAGCAAACATGCTCAAGCACAATTAATTAAATTGAATTTCAAAGTGAAACAAATCAAAAATTCGCCGGCGTATTAGCACTAATAATCTCCGCCTCATCCGCCCCGATATTCCGGAACTTATGCGGCAACGTCGTAGGAAAGTAATACCCATCCCCCGCATTCAAAACACTCACCTGCCCATCCACGGTCAACTCAACCGTTCCACGCGTCACCAGCCCACACTCCTCGCCTTCCGCATGCACGATCGGCTCTTCCCCGGAGCTCGCGCCCGGAGCGTACTGCTCACGCAGCAAGCGCATCTGGCGACTTGGCACCGAGGCGCCAATCAGCAGCAGGCGCAGGCCGTGGCGGCCGAGGTCGGGTTGTTCGTTGGCGCGGAACACGTATTGGTGTTCGCGCGGGGGCTGGTCGAAAGTGAAGAAGTCGGCCAGGGACATCGGGATGCCTTCGAGCAGCTTTTTCAGCGAGCTGACGGAAGGACTGACGCGATTCTGTTCGATCAGGGAGATGGTGGCATTGGTCACGCCGCTACGCCGGGCCAGCTCGCGCTGGGAGAGTTTGTAGCTTTCGCGTACTAGTTTGAGTCGAGAACCCGTATCCATGACAGCCTTATGTGAGTAGTACTTAAGGGTAATGGGGGTGGGTGGCGGGTGCCGCGCAAGGCGCGCGGATCACGTTGCTCCCGTGTCCCGGAACCGTGAAAGGCGGCTATTAAATCACGTTTGCCGGTGTTGCTCAGCAGGTTCGATGGACGGTGCGGTAAAAGTCCTTCTGGCCTTGGTAATACGGCAACTGTGGGAGCGGGCTTGCTCGCGAAAGCGGTGTGTCAGTCGACAACGATGTTGGTTGATTTGGCCTCTTCGCGAGCAGGCTCGCTCCCACAGTTGGATCACTTTTGTGTCAGTTGGCTTTGTGGCGGTTGTCAGGGAGTCATCGCTGGCAAGCCAGACTCCCACAGGGTTTGCAGTGTTTCTGTGGGAGTGATGGTGCCTGTACTGGCGCCATCGCGAGCAGGCTCACTCCTACAGTGGTCACCTTGGTGTTTCAGGTAAAAACCGGCGGGGTCCTGGGGGCCGCCGGGGAGGTAACTAGATGCCGAAACGGTCGCGCAGCGAGTAGTAGACGGCGCCGAGGGCGGTCAACGGGGCGGAGAAGGTGCGGCCGCCGATCATTGGCATGTGCGGGAGTGAGGCGAAGGCGTCGAAGCGTTCGGCATCGCCGCGGATCATTTCCGAGATCAGTTTGCCGGCCAGGTGCGAGCAGGTGACGCCGTGGCCGCTGTAGCCTTGCATGTAGTAGGCGTTTTTCTCGATGCGGCCGAATTGCGGCATGCGTGACATGGTCAGCAGGAAGTTGCCGGTCCAGCGGTAGTCGATTTTCACGTCCTTGAGCTGAGGGAAGGTCTTGAGGATCTTCGGCCGGATCAGTTGTTCGATGTCGTCCGGTTCCCGCGCGCCGTAGACCACACCGCCGCCGTACAGCAGACGGTTATCGGCCGTCAGGCGGTAGTAATCCAGCAGATAGTTGCAGTCTTCGACGCAGTAGTTGTTGGTGATCAGGCTGCGCGCCTGCTTCTCGGTCAGTGGCTCGGTGACGACGATCTGCGAGCCGCAGGGCATGCTTTTCGCGGTCACGCGATTGTCCAGACCTTGCGGCAGGTAGGCGTTGCCGGCGATCAGCAGATACTTGGCGCGCACCTGGCCTTTGGCGGTGCGCACGACGTTCGGCTCGCCGTATTTGATTTCCACGGCAGCCGACTGCTCGTAGATTTTGCCGCCCAGACGCACGATAGCCGCGGCTTCACCGAGAGCGAGGTTCAGCGGGTGAACGTGGCCGCCCTGCATGTCCAGCAGGCCGCCAACGTAGGCGTCGGAGCCGATTTCGCGACGGATGTCAGCGGCATCGAGCATCTTCAGGTTCTTGTTGCCGTAACGTTCCCAGCTGCGCTTCTGCTCGGCCAGGCCGTTGAGCTGTTTCTTGTTCATCGCTGCGAAAATGCCGCCCGGGCGGTAGTCGCATTGGATGTCGTATTCCTTGATGCGCGAACGGATGATGTCGGCGCCTTCGAAGATCATGCTGCCGAGGATTTCTGCGGTCTTGTCGCCGTAGCGTTCTTCGATCACATCGACGTCGCGGCTGTAGGAGTTGACCAGTTGCCCGCCGTTGCGACCGCTGGCGCCGTAGCCGACTTTCGCCGCTTCCAGCACCGTGACTTTATAACCGGCCTCGCTCAGAAACAGCGCCGAGGACAGGCCGGTGTAGCCGGCGCCGATGATGCAGACGTCGCACTCGACCGACTCTTCAAGGGTCGGGAAGTCGATGACTTCGTTGCGCGTGGCGGCGTAGTAGCTGTTGACGTGTTGTTGCTTCATTTTATTGTTCTCCGAGGATCGCTCATCAGAAGCGACCACCGCTGTAGAAAATCAGAGCTTGATCCAAGTCGCTTTCAGCTCGGTGTACTTGTCGAACGCGTGCAGCGATTTGTCGCGACCGTTGCCCGACTGTTTGAAACCACCGAACGGTGCGGTCATGTCGCCGCCGTCGTACTGGTTGACCCAGACGCTGCCGGCCCGCAGGCCACGGGCGAAGGTGTGCGCCTTGCTCAGGTTGCTGGTCCACACACCGGCGGCGAGGCCGAAGATACTGTCGTTGGCGATTTGCAGCGCTTCTTCAACGGTGTCGAAGGTGATCAGCGACAGCACCGGGCCAAAGATTTCTTCGCGGGCGATGGTCATCGCATTGGTCACGCCGTCGAAGATCGCCGGTTGCACATAGAGGCCACCGGTTTCTTCGAGGGTGCGCTGGCCGCCGGCAATCAGTTCGGCGCCCTGCTCGCGACCGATGCTGATGTAGCGCAGCACGTTTTCCAGTTGACGCTGATCCACAACGGCACCGACGGTGGTCGCCGGGTCGAGGGCGTGCCCCGATTTCCACGCTTGCAGCGCTTCCACCAGCAGCGGGATGAATTGCTCGCGGATCGAACGCTCGACCAACAGGCGCGAACCGGCAGTGCACACTTCGCCTTGGTTGAAGGCGATCGCACCGGCCGCAGCCTGGGCGGCCGCGCGCAAGTCCGGGGCGTCGGCGAACACCACGTTCGGGCTCTTGCCACCGGCTTCGAGCCAGACGCGTTTCATGTTGCTCTGGCCGGCATAAATCATCAGTTGTTTGGCAATCGCCGTGGAGCCGGTGAAGGCCAGCACATCGACGTCCATGTGCAGCGCCAGCGCCTTGCCGACGGTGTGGCCGAAGCCCGGCAGCACGTTGAACACGCCTTTCGGGATGCCGGCATCCAGTCCAAGCTGCGCGATGCGGATCGCGGTCAGTGGCGACTTTTCCGAAGGCTTGAGAATGAACGAGTTACCCGCCGCCAAAGCCGGGGCGAATTTCCAGCTGGCCATGATCAGCGGGAAGTTCCACGGCACGATCGCGGCGACTACGCCGGATGGCTCACGAGTCACCAGACCGAGTTGATCGTGTGGGGTGGCGGCGACTTCGTCGTAGATCTTGTCGATGGCTTCGGCGCTCCAGCGGATCGCATTGGCGGTCGCCGGGATGTCGATGCTCATCGAGTCGCTGATCGGTTTACCCATGTCGAGGGTTTCCAGCAGCGCCAGTTCTTCCTGGTGTTGCAGGATCAGATCAGCGAAGCGGATCAAAATGCGTTTGCGCTCGGCCGGGGCTTTGTTAGCCCACACGCCGCAGTTGAACGATTGGCGCGCGACTTCGACGGCGAGGTTGGCGTCGGCTTCATCGGTGCTGGCCACGGAGGCGAGAAAACGGCCGTCGACGGGGCTCAGGCATTCGAAGGTGGCGCCGCTGATCGCCGGGCGATATTCACCGTTGATGAACGCGCGGGATTCGATGGTCAGGGACTGGAAGCGTTGTTCCCAGTCGTTGCGTGTGGTGGTCATGGTTGTGGCTCGACAAGGGGGTGGATGACGGGCAAACACCCGTCAATCGAATTGGGTAACCGAATCCCCTGTGGGAGCGGGCTTGCTCGCGAAGACGTCGTGTCAGCCAACATTAACTTTGAATGACATACCGCATTCGCGAGCAAGCCCGCTCCCACATTGGATCGGTGTTGGTCTGCAAATCACACCGTATGCAGATACCAGTTGTACTCAAGGTCGGAGATCGAGTTCTCGAACTCGGCCAGTTCGCTTTCCTTGCACGCGACGAACACGTCGATGTACATCGGGTCGATGTACTTGGCCATGACTTCGCTGTCGTCCAGCTCGCGCAATGCGTCGCGCAGATTGTTCGGCAGGCTCTGTTCGTTCTGCTCGTAGCTGTTGCCTTCAACCGGCGCGCCCGGTTCGATCTGGTTGGTCAGGCCGTGGTGAATACCGGCCAGTACCGAAGCCATCAGCAAGTACGGGTTGGCGTCGGCGCCAGCCACGCGATGTTCGATGCGCACGGCGTCAGCCGAACCGGTCGGTACACGTACCGCAACGGTGCGGTTGTCGATGCCCCAGCTCGGCGAGTTCGGCACGTAGAACTGCGCGCCGAAGCGGCGGTACGAGTTGACGTTCGGGCACAGGAACGCCATTTGCGCAGGCAGGGTCTCCAGCACACCGCCGATCGCGTGGCGCAGCGCGGCGTTCTGCTCGGGATCCTCGCTGGCGAAGATGTTGTTGCCTTCTTTGTCCAGGATCGAAATGTGTACGTGCAGACCGTTGCCCGCCTGGCCCGGATACGGCTTGGCCATGAAGGTGGTGTCCATCTCGTGGTCATAGGCGATGTTCTTCACCAGACGCTTGAGCAACACCGCGTAGTCGCAGGCCTTGATCGGGTCGGAGACGTGATGCAGGTTGACTTCGAACTGCGCCGGGGCGCTTTCCTTGACGATCGCGTCAGCCGGAATGCCCTGCTCTTTCGCGCCTTCCAGAATGTCCTGGAGGCAGTCGACGTATTCGTCGAGATCGTCGATCAGATACACCTGAGTCGACACCGGACGCTTGCCGGAGACCGGCGACCGTGGCGACTGCGGACGGCCGTTCACGTTGTCCTGGTCGATCAGGTAGAACTCCAGTTCGAACGCGGCGCAGATGGTCAGGCCCAGTTCATCGAACTTGCGCACCACGTTGGCCAGCACTTCACGCGGATCGGCGAAGAACGGCTCGCCCTCGATCTCGTGCATGGTCATCAGCAACTGTGCGGTTGGGCGCTTCTGCCACGGCTCGATGCTCAGGGTGCCCGGGATCGGGTAGCAGATGCGGTCGGCGTCGCCGATGTCCAGGCCCAGGCCGGTGCTTTCCACCGTGGAGCCATTGATGTCGAGGGCGAAGAGCGAGGCCGGCAGGTTGATGCCTTTCTCGTAAACCTTGTGAAGACTGGTGCGCTCGATGCGCTTGCCGCGCACCACACCGTTCATGTCTGCAATCAGAAGGTCGACGTACAAAACCTCAGGATGTTTCTTAAGGAATGCGTTTGCTTCGTTGAGTTGAACGGCACGCAGAGGGACCGACATGATGCACCTATTTAGCTGTTAATTATTATGTTCACCGCTGTTTCGCCGAGCCAGTCAATCCGAAAGGCAAAGTGAAGTCAATAGCGAACACCTGGCCGCTCAGCGTTTATTTTTCGGGCTTTTTTTAACACTCACGTGCCAATGCAGGCGCCGCAAGGCCTGGAATCATGAAGATTGGATGAACGGCGTTTAGAATTTTTTACATGGCAGTTGTTAATTAAAATCAACGAGGCTAAGCTCCGGAAAAGCTCGTTCAAGTGTCAAACTTCGAGGTGAATAAAAATGGCATTCAAGCCATTGATCGGCGTTACTGCGTGCGTCAAACAGATTGGCCTGCACCCCTATCACATCAGCGGCGACAAATACGTTCGCGCTGTCAGCGTTGCGGCGCTGGGGTTGCCCGTCGTCATTCCTTCCCTTGGCAAACTGACTGAAATCGAAGACCTGCTCGGTCAACTCGACGGTCTGTTGCTGACCGGCTCACCCTCGAACGTGGAGCCCTTCCACTATCAAGGCCCGGCCAGCGAACCCGGCACGGATCACGATCCCGCGCGGGACGCCACCACCCTTCCTTTATTGCGTGCAGCCATTGCGGCGGGCGTTCCGGTGCTCGGCATTTGCCGTGGCTTCCAGGAAATGAACGTGGCCTTCGGCGGCAGCCTGCACCAGAAAGTGCATGAGCTGCCGGGCATGCTCGATCACCGTGAAGCCGACAGCCCGGACGTGGCCGTGCAATACGCACCGGCGCATGCCGTGAGCGTGCTGGCGGGCGGCGTGTTCGAAGCGCTGGCGTTGCCGGGCGAGTTCCAGGTCAACTCGATTCACAGTCAGGGCATCGACCGCCTCGCGCCCGGCCTGCGTGCCGAAGCGGTGGCGCCGGATGGCCTGATCGAGGCGATCTCGGTCGAGCACAGCCCGACCTTCGCCCTCGGCGTGCAATGGCACCCGGAATGGCAGGTGCTGGACAACCCGAACTACCTGAAGATTTTCCAGGCATTCGGCGCGGCCTGCCGGCAACGGGCAGCGCGACGCAACCAGCGCTGACTCAACCCAGGATTTCAAAACTGTTTACTGCCCCCACGGGGTCGGCGGTTGCGCGTGTGCGCATCCGTCATCCGTGAAAACAACAAACCGTAATAACAACAAGTACGACCCAGGCAGCCAGGACGGCGGCGCCGACCAAGCCCTCGGCAGCGCAAGGTCAGTCAGGCATGCGCAATTCCCCTGTAGGAGTGAGCCTGCTCGCGATAGCAGTAGACCAGTCAACAGAGATGTCGACTGAGATGGCCTCATCGCGAGCAGGCTCACTCCTACAGGGGGATATGTAATGACTGAAATTGCGCTTACAGGCTTGCAATCCACTTAAGCCCGGCCACGTTGGCCGAGCGAACGAAACCTGTTGGGAGTTTCACATGGCAAACGCCTCCAGCACTTACCGGAAGGCACTTGAAGGCCACCAGCAACCGAAAAAGGTTCTGGTGAAAGTCGATCGTGTCACCAAGAAGTTCGACGAAACCACGGCAGTGGACGATGTGTCCCTGGAGATCCATCAGGGCGAGATATTTGCCCTGCTCGGTGGCTCCGGCTCGGGCAAATCGACCCTGCTGCGCATGCTCGCCGGTTTCGAGCGCCCGACCGAAGGGCGGATTCTGCTCGACGGCGTGGACATCACCGACATGCCGCCCTACGAGCGGCCGATCAACATGATGTTCCAGTCCTACGCGCTGTTCCCGCACATGACTGTGGCGCAGAACATCGCCTTCGGCCTCAAGCAGGACCGTTTGCCGGCCGGCGAAATCGACGCCCGCGTCGAAGAGATGCTGCGCCTGGTGCACATGACCCAATACGCCAAACGCAAACCCCATCAGTTGTCCGGCGGTCAGCGCCAGCGCGTCGCCCTCGCCCGCTCGCTGGCGAAACGTCCGAAGCTGTTGCTGCTCGACGAACCGATGGGCGCGCTGGATAAAAAACTGCGTTCGCAGATGCAACTGGAACTGGTCGAGATCATCGAGCGCGTCGGCGTGACCTGCGTGATGGTGACCCACGACCAGGAAGAAGCCATGACCATGGCCGAGCGCATCGCGATCATGCACCTGGGCTGGATTGCCCAGATCGGCAGCCCGGTCGACATCTATGAAGCGCCGGTCAGCCGCATGGTCTGCGAATTCATCGGTAACGTGAACGCCTTCGACGGCACCGTGGTGGAAGACCTTGAAGGTCACGCGATCATCCACAGCCCGGACCTGCAGCAGAAGATCTACGTCGGCCACGGCGTCAGCACGTCGGTGCAGGACAAGTCGATCACCTACGCAATCCGCCCGGAAAAAATGCTCGTCAGCACCATCAAACCCGAAGTCCGCTACAACTGGTCCGAAGGCAAGGTGCATGACATCGCCTACCTCGGCGGCCACTCGGTGTTCTACGTCGAGCTGCCGGGCGGCAAAATCGTCCAGTCGTTCATGGCCAACGCCGAACGCCGTGGCGCGCGGCCGACCTGGGACGACAAGGTCTACGTCTGGTGGGAAGACGACAGCGGCGTGGTACTGCGCTCATGAGAACCTTCAATCAGCAATTCCTGCGCCTGGTGCCCAGCGGGCGAAAGTTCGTCATCGGCATCCCGTTCATCTGGCTGTTCCTGTTCTTCATGTTGCCGTTCTTCCTGGTGATGAAGATCAGCTTCTCGGAAGCCGCGCTGTCGATCCCGCCGTACTCGGAGATCTACACCTACGCCGAACAGAAATTCCAGCTGATGCTCAACATCGGCAACTACACCCTGCTCGGCGAAGACGAGCTGTACCTGTCGGCCTACCTCGGTTCGCTGAAGGTCGCGGCGCTGAGCACGCTGATGTGCCTGGTGATCGGTTTCCCGATGGCCTATGCGATCACCAAAGCGAGCAAGGAAGCGCAAAACGTCCTGCTGCTGTTGATCATGATGCCGACCTGGACCGCGATCCTGATCCGTGTTTACGCGTGGATGGGCATCCTCAGCAACAACGGTCTGCTCAACGCGTTTCTGATGTGGACCGGGCTGACCGATCACCCGATCGAGATCCTCAACACCAACACCGCGGTGTATATCGGCGTGGTGTATGCGTACCTGCCATTCATGGTGCTGCCGCTGTACGCCAACCTGGTGAAACACGATGGCAGCCTGTTGGAAGCCGCGTCAGATCTGGGTTCGAGCAACTTCAACAACTTCTGGAAAATCACCGTGCCGCTGGCCAAGAACGGCATCATTGCCGGCTGCATGCTGGTGTTCATTCCAGTGGTCGGCGAGTTCGTGATTCCGGAACTGTTGGGTGGCCCGGAGACGCTGATGATCGGTCGCGTGCTGTGGCAAGAGTTCTTCAATAACCGCGACTGGCCGGTGGCGTCTGCGCTGGCGGTGGTGATGCTGTTGATCCTGATTGTGCCGATTCTGCTGTTCAACCGCAGCCAGGCCAAAGAGATGGAGGCACGGGGATGAAACGCTTCGGTTTTTCCAAGTTCATGTTGATCTTCGGCCTGATGTTCATTTATCTGCCGATGCTGATTCTGGTGATCTACTCGTTCAACGCCTCAAAACTGGTGACAGTATGGGGAGGCTGGTCAGTGAAGTGGTACGTCGGCCTGCTCGACAACACGCAACTGATGGGCTCGGTGGTGCGCTCGCTGGAAATCGCCTGCTACACCGCGATTGCCGCCGTCGCACTGGGCACCCTCGCCGCCTTCGTCCTGACGCGAGTGACGCGCTTCAAGGGTCGCACGCTGTTTGGCGGTCTGGTGACGGCGCCACTGGTGATGCCTGAGGTGATCACCGGTCTGTCGCTGTTGCTGCTGTTCGTGGCGATGGCGCAGTTGATCGGCTGGCCGCAGGAGCGTGGCATCGTCACGATCTGGATCGCCCACACCACGTTTTGTGCCGCCTATGTGGCGGTGGTAGTCTCCGCCCGCCTGCGGGAGCTGGATCTGTCGATCGAAGAAGCCGCGATGGATCTGGGGGCCAAGCCGTTCAAGGTGTTTTTCCTGATCACCATTCCGATGATCGCGCCGTCGCTGGCAGCGGGCGGCATGATGTCGTTCGCCCTGTCGCTGGACGACCTGGTGCTGGCGAGCTTCGTCTCCGGCCCGGGTTCGACCACGCTGCCGATGGAAGTGTTCTCGGCAGTACGTCTGGGCGTGAAGCCTGAGATCAACGCCGTGGCCAGCCTGATTCTGCTGGCGGTGTCGCTGGTGACCTTCCTGGTCTGGTACTTCGGCCGCAAGGCAGAAGCCAACCGCAAGAAGGCGATTCAGGAAGCGATGGATCAGACGGCGAATGAGGCGTGGCAGCAGCCGCAACGCGCCGTCACTGCTTAAGCAACACCGATGAACAATTGTGGCGAGGGAGCTTGCTCCCGCTGGGCTGCGCAGCAGACCCAAAAGCTTATGAGCGCTGCGCACTCAAGCGGGAGCAAGCTCCCTCGCCACAGGTTTTATGTGCACCGATTTTTTATGTTGGGTTTTTGAATAAAAAAAATGGAGTTTCACCGATGAAAATGCTTGGCAGGACTCTGCTGACACTGTCCTTAATGGGCGCAATCGCCACGGGCGTCCAGGCCAACGACAAGGTGCTGCGTGTTTACAACTGGTCCGATTACATCGCGCCGGACACCGTCAAGAAGTTCGAAGACGAGACCGGCATCCAGGTGACCTACGACGTGTTCGACAGCAACGAGACCCTCGAGGCGCGTTTGCTGGCGGGCAAATCCGGTTACGACATTGTCGTGCCGTCCAACAGTTTCCTGGCCAAGCAGATCAAGGCCGGGGTCTATCAGCCGCTCGACAAATCCAAGCTGTCGAACTGGAAGAATCTCAACCCGGTGCTGCTGAAAAACGCCTCCGCCAGTGATCCGGACAACGCCCACGCGTTCCCGTACATGTGGGGCTCGATCGGCATCGGCTACAACCCGGACAAGGTCAAGGAAGTGCTCGGTGCCGAGGCTCCGACCAATTCCTGGGACTTGCTGTTCAAGCCGGAAAACGCTGAAAAGCTGAAAGCCTGCGGCATCAGCTTCCTCGATTCGCCGACCGAAATGATCCCGGCCGCCCTGCACTATCTGGGCTATCCGGTGAACGACAAGGACAAGGCGCACATTCTCGAAGCCGAAGCGCTGTTCATGAAGATCCGCCCGTACGTGGCGTACTTCCATTCCTCGAAGTACATCTCGGACCTGGCCAACGGCAATATCTGCGTGGCGGTCGGTTACTCCGGTGACGTGCTGCAGGCCAAGGCCCGCGCGGTGGAAGCCGGCAACAAAGTGCAGATCGACTACAGCATTCCGAAGGAAGGTGCCGGCAGTTTCTATGACATGGTCGCGATCCCGCGCGATGCGGCGAACGTCGAGAACGCCTACCTGTTCATGAACTTCCTGATGCGCCCGGACATCATCGCCGAGATCACCAACAGCAACGGCTACAGCAACGCCAACTCGGCGGCGACGCCACTGGTGGACGAAGCGATCCGCAACGATCCGGGTTCGTATCCGTCGCAGGCGGTAATGGCGACGTTGTATGCGGTGCCGGATCAGCCGATTGCCACGCAGCGGATCATGACCCGCGGCTGGACCCGGGTGAAGCTCGGTAAGTAATCCGGCTGATTGAAGATTGTGACAAGACTGGAAAACCTGTGGGAGCTGGCTTGCCAGCGATGGCGATGAGTCAGTCAACGACGATGTTGGATGTGCCGCCCCAATCGCTGGCAAGCCAGCTCCCACAGGGTTGAGCACTCACATTGAAGATTGTGCCGGACACCATTTTTCGTAAATGCAGAATTTACGGTTTCCCGTTCACGCAGCGCCTTACCACCGCTGCACCCTGTAATGAACGGCCTCACCTGGCTCCCTCGGCTCAGGTGAATTTCAGGCGCCCTCGGGCGCCTTTTTTTCTGCGCTCAATTCAGTGGCCAATCCTGAAGAATCCGGTAGCGACCCTTGTGCGATTCGAACAAGGCAAAGCGCTCGGCGCGCAGGAAAAACTCCGGCGGCGTAGTGGCCTCCGGCGCCTCTGTTCGATAGTCCCGAGCCAGGGTCAGGTGCGGGCGAAACTCGCGCGGTGATTCTTCGAAGCCGAACGGCAGCATCGCCTGCTCCAACGCATACACCAGACGCAACAACCCCGGCGGTGCCTGCTCCGGCGCCAAAGACAGAATCCCGGCCCGATGCCAGACCTGCAGCCGATCCAGCGCAATCCGCAACGGCTCACCCGGCGTGCGCACCTTGCCGGCGGCCTCGCAGACCTCATGGATTTGCGCCAGCGGCACGGCACCAAGGAACAGCAACGTCAGGTGAAAGTTATCCGCCGGCACCGCTTTGCCAGTGCGCAACCCCAACTCGCCGCGCCACTGAGCGATGGCCTTGCGTTGCGGTGGCGGGCAGTCGAGGGCAAAAAACAGTCGCTTGAACGGTTCATCCCTGCGCGCATCATCGGTCATGGGCCAACTCCTTCGCTCGTCGATCAGCCGATTCTACACAGGCTCCTCTGACGACTGGCGACGCCCGGCTATAGTTCAAGGATTGCCATCGAACCGGAGGTCGCCATGCGCGAGATCCTCAGCAAAGAACCGTGGTGGGCCCGGCCACCCAGCCCAGGGCAGGATGAAAGCGAGCTGGAATGGGGCTGGCTGGTGCATTACAGCGAAGGTGAACCGCGTTTCGAATTCGTCCGCGAACGGCCCACGGACGAGCAGATTCGCAACCGCAAAGGCTGCCGGACAACCCCCTCCCCAGAGTGATCACCCTCCCACACTGGATTTGTGGCGTGCCCATGATCGTCGCCATCCGCAAAACCCTGTGGGAGCGTGGCTTGCCCGCGAAGAGGCCGGCACATTTTGCAAACCCGCTGACTGACACACCGCCATCGCGAGCAGGCTCACTCCTACACGGAATCAGTTGAGTTTCAGGATTCAAGAATGTTCTTGAAGCCCCCAAAGATCATCCGCTGCCCATCAAACCCCATTGGGTTGACGTCCGGTTGCATGCGCGGGTCTTCCATCATTTTCGCCATGCCGGCATCGCGGGTGGCTTTGTCGGGCCAGATCAGCCAGCCGGACGACACCGTCTCGCCCTCCTTGAGTTTTACCGCCATCGGGAATGACGTGACTTTGCCTTCCGGCACGTCATCGCCCCAGCACTGAACCACCTCCTTCGCTCCGTATTCCTTGAACAGTTTCGCGGCGATCTCACAGTGTTTTTTGTACTGTTCGCGATTGGCATTCGGCACGGGTGCTACAAAAATATCGATGTAAGCCATGATCACTCTCCTTGCACGTTGGGTTCGATCTGCCGGGTAGTCGATTGCGGCGGCTGCCATTCGACACGATTCACGCCCTGCCCGACCGATGGTTGTTCGCCCCCGCCAAGGCTGCCCTCGACCTGCCCGGCGATATGCAGGGTTCCGGCCATGACCCCGGTGGTCGGGTTCTGCAGCAGTTTCGCCCAGGCCTTGTCGAACGTGCTGCCCAGGCTGCTGCGAATCAGCGCTTCGCTGTCGGGCCGGTCGTTGGCCTGGATGATCGCGCGGATGCCCGCCACGCCGATCGAGATCACCCCGCCGACCAACTTGCCCGCCGCAGCCGCCACCGCACTGGCCGCACCGCGCGGAGCCATTTCCGCCTCCATCCGCTGGCTGGCGCGTTTGGCCACGGGGGCCATGCCGGCGTCGGTCGAAGCGATGCCCTTGCTGCCGCCTTCGGTGTGGATCTTGTCGATCAACGCGGCATACGCCGGCAAGGTGTTCAGCGGCTCGGTGCTGATGACCTGATACAGCGAAGCATCCCGCGCCGGCGGCGGGCCGAGGGCAATCGCCGGGACCTTCTGCAGACGCCCGTTGAGCTGGGCCACCGGCACACCGTAACGCTGGGCGATGAGCGGCATCTGCCGGGCCATCAGTTGCGCGTAGAACGCCGTGGCCTGACCGAGGATCGCGTCCGGATCGATCTCCACCGCCACCGGTGCCAGCACCCTTTCCTGATATTGCTCAAGCAGATAGCTCGCCAGGCGCTTGGCTGACGCATCCTGTTCGCCGCCGGCACTGATGGTGTACCAACTGACTTTCATCGACAGCCATTCCTGGGTCCAGTAACTGCTGAACCACGGAATGAAATTTTCTTCAGTTTGCTGATAGACGCGAGTGCGCCAATGTTCCATCGAGCCACGGGCAAATACTTTGACTTGCTCGGTGGATTGCTGCGAGGCGCTGACGATGTCGCGATCGATCTGCTGCCAGGTCGCCGGCGATACCACCACCGCTCGCGGCGCCACCGGGGCCCGCGCCGAGGAGGCGCAGCCAGCCAGCAGACACAGTGCGGCGAGGCTCAGCGCACGCAGGTTCACGGTGGTGGAGTCCTTGAATGGAGGAAAACAGCATTGAGTATAGGTGTGTCAGTTTCCGAGGATGTTGGCTGTACCGACGCCATCGCTGGCAAGCCAGCTCCCACAGAGATCTTCAGTGGCCATGAATCCAATGAACATCCGAAAAACCTGTGGGAGCTGGCTTGCCAGCGATGAGGCCAGTAAATCCACCACACCTCTCAACCATCAACGCCATCGATATTCACCATCGCCACGATTGCCTTCCGCCCGCCGCCCGGCGAAGGCACGATTCACCCATCCGAGACGCAACGAGGAGTACCCATCATGATTCGCACCATCACCCTCTCCGTGAGCTTCCCGGTGTTCGGCAGCAACTACTACGACCAGCAGGTCGTCTCGCGCAAGACTCAAGCGCTGCTGTTCAACGAAGATTTCGATGATGTGCTGATGCCCGCCGCGAGCAATCATTTCAGCAATGAAGTGGTCGGCATCAACGATCAGTTCCGCTTTCTGAGCGACATACTCGCCACCCATTTGCTGGATCTCGAGGCCACCGCGCCTGCGCATTCCAGCGTCCGGGCGAGCGCTCATTTTTAATCGCCGAGGGCGTTCCCGTCGCGGGAACGCCCTTTTGATTTCTACTCAGTCATCGTCGCGATCACGATAGTAACGACGCCCGTCGCGACGACCATCGTCGCGGTCATCCCAACGCCGGTCATGGTCGTAATAGCGCCCGTGATCACGGTCGTAATGTCGTCCGTGGCGATGATCATCATCAAAGTCCGCCACACAGCCAGCCAGCAAAACAGCGGCGGATATCGTCAACAGCAAGGTTGTTGCACGCTTCATTCAAAACTTCCCTAACACCAAGGTCTTGACCACGGAACGGCTGTCACTGCCCGCGCCTTCAGGACGCAGTGCGCGCAGCCGCTGATACGACCGGACAAAAGGACTTTGATTCACTGCCCGACCACGACCGTTGATCGGCCCGCCGCCAGCATCCGGGCAGCGGCGAAATGCCACCTATACTGCTGCTTAGCGACTCCCACGCAACGGATCTGCGCCTCGATAACAACAAGCAGAGGTGGACCATGGTCTGGCAGCAAATTTACGATCCGTTCGGCAACCCGTTGATCTCCACGCTCATGGCTGCAGTGCCGGTGGTGGTGATGCTCGCGGCGCTGGCGTTCTTTCACGTCAAGGCGCATCTGGCCGCCCTGTTGGCGTTGGCGTCGGCCCTGCTCATCTCGATCTTCGCCTTCGGTATGCCGGCGAGCATGGCCGGCTCAGCCGCGCTGTTCGGCGCGGCCAATGGCTTGCTGCCGATCGGCTGGATCGTGCTCAACATCATCTTTCTGCACCGCCTGACCACCGAGAACGGCTCGTTCAAAGTGCTGCAGGATTCTCTGGCGCGAATCACCGATGACCGGCGTTTGCAGTTGCTGCTGATCGCCTTCTGCTTCGGCGCGTTTTTCGAAGGCGCGGCCGGGTTCGGCACGCCGGTTGCGGTGACCGGGGCGATTCTGATCGGCCTCGGTTTTTCGCCGTTGGCCGCCTCGGGGCTGGCGCTGATTGCCAACACCGCACCGGTGGCGTTCGGCGCCCTCGGCACGCCGATCATCACCTTGGCCAAGGTCACCGGGCTGGACGAGATGGAGCTGTCGATGATGGTCGGTCGGCAGCTGCCGTTTTTCTCGGTGCTGGTACCGTTCTGGCTGATCTGGGCGTTTGCCGGGTGGCGCAAGATGCTGGAGATCTGGCCGGCGATTCTGGTGGCCGGGGTCAGCTTCGCGGTGCCGCAATTCCTCGTGTCGAACTTCCACGGGCCGATGCTGGTGGACGTGATCGCCGCACTGATTTCCATGGCCTGCCTGACCCTGTTTCTGCGGGTCTGGAAACCGGCGACGGTGTACACCTCGGCCGCCCTGTCCGGGCGGGTCGACAACTCCCGGGTCGAGGAAGAAAAAGTCACCGCCAGCGCCGCCTTCCGCGATCAGGCGCGCCCGGCGGTGATGCGTGCGTGGATGCCGTGGATCATCCTCACGGTGTTCGTGTTTGCCTGGGGCACCCAGGGCTTCAAGAACATCTTCGACGTGCGCCCGGCGCTGGATCCGGTAACCCATTCGGTGAAACTTGATGCGCAAGGCAAACCGCTGAATGAGGCCAATCCGATTTTCTCGCCGGCGCTGACCTTTACCACCCTGCACCTGCAAGTGCAGAAAGTCCCGCCGGTGGTGCCGGCGCCGAAAGCCGAAGAGGCGATCTACAAGTTCACCTGGTTCACTGCCACCGGCAGCGGCATCCTGCTGGCGGCGATTGTCGGCGGGCTGCTGATGGGCTATTCGATCCCGCAACTGATCAAGCAATACCTGCGCACGTTGTGGGTGGTGCGCTTTTCGCTGATCACCATTGCGGCGATGCTGGCGCTGGGGTTCCTCACGCGTTATTCCGGACTGGACGCCACCATGGGTCTGGCGTTTGCCGCGACCGGGGTGTTCTACCCGATGTTCGGCACTCTGCTCGGCTGGCTCGGCGTCGCGTTGACCGGTTCGGATACGGCCTCGAACGTGCTGTTCGGCGGACTGCAACGGGTGACCTCGGAACAGCTCGGCATCAGCCCGGTGCTGATGGCAGCGGCCAACAGTTCCGGCGGGGTGATGGGCAAAATGGTCGATGCGCAATCGATCGTGGTCGCCTCCACCGCCACCCGCTGGTATGGGCACGAGGGCGAGATTCTGCGCTACGTGTTCTTCCACTCGATCGTGCTGGCCATCCTGGTGGGCGGGCTGGTGACATTGCAGGCGTATGTGGCGCCGTTTACGCACATGGTGGTTGGCGGGCATTGATCACAAACTCTGTGGGAGCGGGCTTGCCCGCGATGGCGGTGTGTCATTTAAGCGAAAGGCTGACTGACACGACCTCATCGCTGGCAAGCCAGCTCCCACAAGGTTAAGCATTGCCCAGCCAATTGATGAGCCATGCGCATAACTCTATAGCGTAAATCCGCAAAAACCTTTTCCCCTCCGCGCAGGTCATTCCAAGAACGAGACCGGTAAACATGCCGGCGCGCCCGTTTGGGCCCTTCAATCCCTGCCGTCCTGATTAAGCCAGAGAGGAATCGAAGCATGACGATTTCCCGACGAAGATTCCTGATCCTCGGCGCGGTGACCGCCACCGCGTTTGCAATGCCCCCCTTCATTAGCCTCAAGGCCTACGCGGCCAGTCTGGAGCAACCCGCCATGGCCAAACTGACGATCAACGTCAACGGTAAACCCCAAGCCCTTGAGGTGGACAACCGCACCACCCTGCTCGACGCCCTGCGCGAGCACCTGCACCTGACCGGCAGCAAAAAAGGCTGCGACCACGGCCAGTGCGGTGCCTGCACCGTCATCGCCGACGGCCGCCGGATCAACTCCTGCCTGACGCTTGCGGTGATGCATGTAGGCAGCGAGATCACCACCATCGAAGGCCTGGGCATGCCCGACAACCTGCACCCGATGCAGGCCGCGTTCATCAAGCACGATGGCTACCAGTGCGGCTATTGCACGCCGGGGCAGATCTGCTCGGCAGTGGCAGTGCTCAAGGAAATCCGCGAGGGCATTCCCAGCCACGTCAGCCCGAGCCTGACCGAAGCCCCGCAACTGATCGCCAGCGAATTCCAGGAACGCATGAGCGGCAACATCTGCCGCTGCGGCGCCTACTCGAACATCATCGAAGCCATCACTGAAGTCGCGCAGGTGCCAGCATGAGAGCGTTCAATTACAGCTGCGCCGACTCCCCCGCCGCAGCCGCAGCGCTGGCGGCACAGGTCGAAGGCGCGAAGTTCATCGCCGGTGGCACCAACCTGCTGGATCTGATGAAACTAGACATCGAAACCCCGCTGCACCTGATCGACATCAACCACTTGGGCCTCGATCAAATCGAAGACACGCCTGAAGGCGGATTGCGCATCGGCGCGCTGGTGCGCAACACCGATCTGGCCGCTGACAGCCGCGTGCGCAAGGATTACGCGTTGCTCTCCCGCGCCCTGCTCGCCGGGGCCTCGGGCCAGTTGCGCAACATGGCGAGCACCGCCGGCAACCTGCTGCAACGCACCCGCTGCCCGTACTTCTACGACGTCAATCAGGCCTGCAACAAACGCCAGCCCGGCAGCGGCTGCGCGGCGATTGGCGGGGTCAGTCGGCAATTGGGGCTGATCGGCGTCAGCGACGCCTGCATCGCGACCCACCCCAGTGACATGGCGATTGCCATGCGCGCCCTCGATGCGCAGGTTGAAACGGTGAAGCCGGACGGCAGCACACGCAGCATCGCCATCGCCGATTTCCATCAACTGCCAGGAAATACGCCGAACATCGAAACCAGCCTCACGCCCGGCGAATTCATCACTTCGGTAACCCTGCCGGCCCCGGTTGGCGGCACGCACATTTATCACAAGGTGCGCGATCGCTCGTCGTACGCCTTCGCGCTGGTGTCGGTCGGTCTGATCCTGCAAAAGGACGGCAGTGGCCGTGTGGCGGTCGGCGGTATTGCGCCGAAACCGTGGCGGGTGGAAGCCGCCGACGCGTTGCTGCCCAAAGGCGCAAAAGCCGTCAGCGAACGCTTGCTCGACGGTGCCACGCCAACCCACGACAACCAATTCAAACTGACCCTGGTCGAGCGCACGCTCGGCTCGGTGTTGGCGCAAGCGAGGGATGAAGCATGAAGTTCGACACGCCCGCCACCACCAACCCGATTGACCAGCTCAAGGTCGTCGGCAAACCCACCGACCGCATCGAAGGCCCGCTGAAAACCAGTGGCCAAGCGCCCTACGCTTACGAGCAACATCAGGCCGTGGCGAATCAGGCTTACGGTTTCATGGTCGGCTCGGCCATCGCCAAGGGCCGCATCAGCCACATCGATCTCGACGCTGCACAAGCCGCGCCCGGCGTGCTGGCGATCGTCACCGCCGCCAATGCCGGCAAGCTCGGCAAAGGCCAATACAACGCGGCGCCGCTGCTGGCCGGGCCCGAGGTGCAGCACTATCACCAGGCCGTGGCGCTGGTGGTCGCCGAGACCTTCGAACAGGCCCGCGCCGCAGCGCAACTGGTCAAGGTCGATTACGTCGCGGCCAAAGGCGAGTTCGAACTGGCCAACGTGCGCGACCAGGGTGTCGAAGACGACGAATTGCCCGACGTCACCCACGGCGATTTCGACAAGGCCTTCGCCGCCGCGCCGGTGCAGTTCGACCAGACCTACACCACTCCCGATCAGTCCCACGCGATGATGGAACCGCACGCGACCCTGGCCGCGTGGAAAGGTGATCATCTGACCTTGTGGACCTCCAACCAGATGATCGCCTGGAGCGTCGGCGACGTCGCCACGACCCTTGGCCTGCCCAAGGAAAACGTGCGCCTGATCTCGCCGTACATTGGCGGCGGCTTCGGCGGCAAACTGTTCATTCGTGCCGACGCAATCCTCGCCGCCCTCGGTGCGCGCCTGGCCAACCGCCCGGTGAAAGTCGCCCTCGCCCGCCCGCAAATGGCCAACAACACCACCCACCGCCCGGCCACGATCCAACGCATTCGGATGGGCGCGACGGCGGACGGCAAGCTCAGCGCCATCGCTCACGAAGGCTGGTCGGGCAACCTCAAGGACGGCAAAGTCGAGGTCGCCGCGCAACCGAGCCAGTTGCTTTATGCCGGGGAAAATCGCCGGGTGACCATGCGCCGGGCGCCGCTGGATCTGCCCGAAGGCAACTCCATGCGCGCGCCGGGTGAAGCGCCGGGGCTGATGGCGCTGGAGATCGCCATGGACGAAATGGCCGAGCAGCTCAAGCTCGACCCGGTGCAGTTCCGCATCCTCAATGACACCCAGGTCGACCCGGTGAAAACCGAGCGTCCGTTTTCCCAGCGACGCCTGATCGAATGCTTGCAGACCGGTGCCGAGAAATTCGGCTGGAACCAGCGCAATGCTACTCCCGGCAGCCGTCGCGAAGGACGCTGGCTGATCGGCATGGGCGTCGCCGCCGCGTTTCGCAACAACCTGCTGCTCAAATCCGGCGCGCGGGTGCGGCTGGAGCGCGACGGCAAGGTCACGGTGGAAACCGACATGACCGACATCGGCACCGGCAGCTACACCATCATCGCCCAGACCGCGGCCGAGATGATGGGCGTGGACCTGGCGGACGTCAGCGTGCATCTGGGGGATTCGACCTTCCCGGTGTCGTCCGGCTCCGGTGGCCAGTTCGGCGGCAACTGCTCGACTGCCGGGGTGTATGCCGCGTGCATGAAACTGCGCGAAGCGGTGGCGACGAAGCTGGGCATGAGCGGTAGTGACGTCGAGTTTGCTGACGGTCAGGTGCGCGCCGGGGGCAAGACCCTGCCGCTGCGTGATGCGGCAAAAGATGGCGTGGTCGAGGCCGAGGACAGCATCGAGTTCGCCGACCTCGCCAAGCAGTATCAGCAATCGACTTTCGGCGCGCATTTCGTGGAGGTTGCGGTGGATGCAGCGACCGGCGAAGTCCGCGTGCGGCGCATGCTCGCGGTGTGCGCGGCGGGACGGATTCTCAACCCGAAAGCCGCGCGCAGCCAGGTGATCGGCGCGATGACCATGGGCGTCGGAGCGGCGTTGATGGAAGAGCTGGCGGTGGACAAGCGGCTGGGCTTTTTCGTCAATCACGATCTTGCCGGATACGAGGTGCCGGTGCATGCCGACATCCCGCATCAGGAGGTGATTTTCCTCGATGAGACCGATCCGATTTCATCGCCGATGAAAGCCAAGGGTGTGGGGGAGCTGGGGATTTGCGGCGTGAGCGCAGCGGTAGCAAATGCGATCTACAACGCCACCGGGGCGCGGGTGCGTGAGTATCCGATTACGCTGGACAAGATTCTCTCTTCCTTGCCGCCGATGATCTAGTCATCTGCACATTCAAGCCCTCTCCCCAATCGATATGGGGTGAGGGCTTCGTTAGCGCACTAGCATGGGGTGCTAGGGATCGAGGATGCGGAAGTTACTCCGATCTTGGGTATTGTGTCGCACTCACCTGCTCCATCCACTCCACCACTTCACCGTCCAGCACTTCGGCAATCGCAATGTGCGTCATCGCCGTGGTCGGCGCGGCGCCATGCCAGTGCTTCACCTGCGGCGCGATCCACACCGTATCGCCGGGACGGATCTGTCGAACCGGCTGACCCCACTCTTGAACAAAACCTGAACCGGCGGTGACGATCAACGTCTGACCCAACGGATGGGTATGCCACGCCGTGCGTGCGCCGGGTTCGAAGGTCACCGTGGCGCCGCTGACACGCGCGGCATCGCTGCCCTTGAACGGCGCGTCAACACGCACAGTGCCAGTGAACCAGTCTGCCGGGCCTTGGGCCGAGGGTTGCGAGCCGTTGGGGGTGACAGTGACGCGCGGGGATTCGTTGGCCTGGGCCTCACCCGCCAGTAAGGACAGGGTCAGTGCAGAAGCGGCAATCGGGTTCATGGCGATGGTCTCCGGTGATCAATAGCCGCACTTTACCGAGCCGGACTATTCAGATAATCGACTAGAATTCGAAAAAACTTATGCAGGACACTCATCAATGCTTCGAGAAAACGCCAGTGACCTGCTCGCCTTCCTCGCCGTGGCCCGCGAGCGCAGCTTCACCAAAGCCGCGGCCAGACTCGGCGTCTCGCAATCGGCGCTCAGCCATACCATCCGCGCCCTTGAAGCGCGCCTGGGCCTGCGCCTGCTGACCCGCACCACGCGCAGCGTCTCACCGACCGAGGCCGGCGAACATTTACTGCAGACCATCGGCCCGCGCTTCGAAGAGATCGAACAGGAACTGGCGGCCCTGAGCAACCTGCGCGAAACCCCGGCCGGCCGGATCCGCATCAGCGCCACCGACCATTCGCTGAACTGGCTGCTGCGCCCGGTGCTCAAGGAATTCCTGCCCCAGTACCCGGACATCGCCGTCGAGGTGATCTGCGATTACGGTTTCGTCGACATCGCCGGACAAGGCTTCGACGCCGGCATTCGGCTGGGCGAAGACGTGGCCCAAGGCATGATCGCCACCCGCATCGGCCCGGACATGCGCATGGCGGTGGTCGGCTCGCCGGCCTATTTCGCCAACCGTACACACCCGCAAACACCAAGAGACTTGACTGACCACGCCTGCAACAACCTGCGTCTGCCCACCAACGGCGGGCTGTACACCTGGGAATTCGAGAAGGGTGACGAAAGCCTAAAGGTGCGGGTATCCGGGCAAGTCACACTGAACGGTGTCTACCCGCTACTCGACGCCGCAGTCGACGGTTTCGGCCTCAGCTACATTCCGGAAAATATCGTCGCGCCGTATCTGGCCGACAGGCGTCTGGTGCAAGTGCTGGCAGACTGGTGCCCGACGTTTGCCGGTTACCACCTGTACTACCCGAGCCGACGGCAGGCGGCGCCGGCGTTCGCGCTGTTGGTGGAGGCGTTGCGGTATCGCGGTTGACCGCCTACCCCAGCAGCGCAATCAACTGATGCCGCTGCGCATCGGTGAGCATCGGCCCGAATCCGGCGCCAGCGTTGTCGGCCATGTAGCGCGGATTGCCGGTGCCGGGAATCACGCAAGTCACCGCCGGGTGCGACAGCAGGAACTTCAACGCCAGTTGCGGCCAGCTGTTTACCTGCACGTCCGAGACCCAGGCCGGCAACGGCTTGACCTTGAGACGGGCGAGCAACCCGCCGCCGCCAAAAGGCCGATTGCAGATCACCGCCACCCCGCGTTCACGGCACAGCGGCAGAATGCGTTTCTCCACGCCACGGTCATCGAGGGCGTAGTTGATTTGCAAAAAATCCAGTTGTTCGGCCTTGAGCACTGCTTCGACTTCATCGTAGGCCGACGGCGTGTAATGGGTGATGCCGATGTAGCGAATGCGCCCCTGTTCTTTCCATTCGCGCAGGATTGGCAGATGGCTCTGCCAGTCCAGCAGATTGTGGATCTGCATCAGGTCGATGCGTTCGGTGCGCAGCAGACGGAAGGATTCCTCCATCTGCGCGATACCTTCCTTGCGCCCTCGGGTCCAGACCTTTGTCGCCAGAAACGCGGGTGAACGCGGTTCGTGAATCGATAGCAGCTCGCCAGTAGTTTGCTCGGCGCGGCCATACATCGGCGAGCTGTCGATCAACGTGCCACCCTTTTTGAACAGCTCGTCGAGCACTGCTGGCAATAGCTTATAAGCCGGATCGCCGGGGGCAACGTCAAAGCCGCGATAAGTGCCCACGCCCACTATGGGCAACAGCTCGGAGCTGGAAGGGATGGCGCGGGTCTGCATGGTCTGGTCTCCTGCCTGGCTCGGCGAAGTGGCAGTCGGCGTGATGGCAGTGGCCAACGCCCGGTCAAAGGTCAGGACCGCCGAAACCCCGGCAGCCAGCGTGAGCAAGCGGCGACGGGAGCAACCCTCAGTGTGGCTCATGCGGGTTCCCCTGCTGCGTGAATCTGTTGCACGTTGTGTGCGACGACGGCCAGCCGGATTCGCTGGACTACACTGCGACTGCGAACACCCGCGCCCCGTTAAAGTTAGTCGAATGTCCAGAAAACTGATGTCACTCGTCGCCTTGCTCATCGCCCTCTACCTGTTGCTGTGCGGGGCGCTGTTCATTTTTCAGCGCTCGCTGATCTATTTCCCCCAGCCTGACAACGCCGTGACTACGGAAGATTCGCGGCTGAAACTGGCGATGCCGGAGGCCGATGTGTGGGTGACCACGCGCGCGCATGCCGGGCCAAAAGCGCTGATCTACTTTGGCGGCAATGCCGAAGATGTGTCGCGCAATCTGCCGTCGTTCAGCGAGGCTTTTCCCGACTACGCGGTGTTTTTGCTGAACTACCGGGGCTTCGGTGGCAGCGGCGGCTCACCTTCGGAAGAAGCGATTGCCGAAGATGCGCTGGCGCTGTTTGATCAGGTGTACGCCAGCCATCCGCAGATTGCCGTGATCGGCCGCAGCCTGGGATCGGGGGTGGCGGTGCGGCTGGCGAGTCAGCGTCCGGCGACCAGATTGATTCTGGTGACGCCGTACAACAGCCTCGAAGAAATTGCCGTCCGCCAATACCCGTGGTTTCCGGTCAAATGGTTGCTCAAGGATCGCTTCGAGTCGGGCCGCTATGCCGCGCACATTCGCGTGCCGACGTTGCTGTTGGCGGCCAGCGATGACGAAGTGATTCCACGAGACAGTACGCAGCGGCTGCTGACGCATTTCCCCAAAGGCGTGGCGACGCTGCGGGTGGTGCCGGATTCGGGGCACAACTCGATTTCCGAGCGGGTGCAGTATCTGCAGTGGATGCAGGAAGTGCTTGATCGCTGATAGCCGATTATTGCGTTGGCTGAACTGGCCCCTTCGCGAGCAGGCTCGCTCCCACCTTGATAATGCAATCCCCTGTGGGAGCGGGCTTGCTCGCGAAGGCGCCAGTGCGAACAACACAAAATCCAAGGATCGCCCTCCCCTTCATCACCCACCAAAAAAGCCAGATGGCCAGCATGAACCAAGTGCAAAAAGCCCAGTCCTAGTGGCGCCGTATTCAGCGGCTACCCACTTCAGCACTGTCCTTTTCCCTGAGTCTGCCGTCCCATGCGCTATGTCGTTCGCTCATCACGCTTCGTTTCGCTGTGCCTGCTGATCCTTGCCCCACTGTTCACCGAGATCTCCCACGCCAGCGAAGAGCGGCAACTCGTGGCCGCGATCAACGACTATCGCGCCCATCCGCAACGCTGCGACCGCCGCCCGGCCCAGCGCCTGGCGCCACTGTCGCTGAAATCGAATCTGGCGCTGCCGATCGGCTATGGCTACGGCGGTGGCTTGCGAGAGAGATTGAAATCTTCGGGGTATTCGGCGGTGGCGGTACGCAGTATCCGCATTGTCGGTGCCGGGGATGCTGAGGAAGCCTTCGAACAGCTGCAAGACAGCCACTGCTCCGCCCTGCTTGACGCGCAGTACGCCGACATCGGCGTCAGCCGCTCCCGCGGTGAATGGCAAGTGGTACTGGCGCGACCGGTGCTCGACAGTCGTATCGGCGACAACCGCAGCGTCGGCAAGGCCTTGCTTGCGCAGGTCAACGCCGCACGGGCACGCCCACGGATGTGCGGGCGCCAACGCTTCGCCGCCGCCCGCCCCCTGAGCTGGAACGCCGCGCTGGGAGCCGCCGCACAAGGCCACAGCAAAGCCATGGCCTACGGCAACTACTTCGCCCATCGCGACCCGGACGGCGATATGCCGGCAGATCGCGCGCGGGCGGCGGGTTATCGGGGACGGCAGATCGGCGAAAACATCGCCGCCGGGCAGAGCTCACCGGGCAAGGCGATGGCCGGATGGCTGGCCAGCCCCGGCCATTGCGCCAACCTGATGAACCCGATGTTCACTCAGGTCGGTGCCGGGTTCGCCAGTGAGGCGCGCAGTGATGAGGGGGTTTACTGGACGATGGTGTTCGGCGCGCCTTGATTCGCTTGAGAGCTTTTCAGTGACGCTACTGGCCCCTTCGCGAGCAAGCCCGCTCCCACACTGGATCTGTGTTGTTCACAAATCCATGTGGAAGCGGGCTTGCTCGCGAAGAGGCCGGTACAGACACCTCAATCGCTTGCGCCGCCTCCCGGTTCAGTCCAGTTCGGTGTGATGCGAGAAGTTACAGCGCAGTAGAAACAGTTGCGCCCTTCGACAAAAAGGGCGCTGGAGTCTGGTGTAAAACGACCGGGGTTCAGACCGGAGAAATCGTCGCAAGCATTCCGATCAGAATGGTCAACGTCAGAAACCCACCGAGGAAAATCGCCATCTTGTTCATGCTGCTCTCCTTAATGTTGAGCTTGCGGTGCACCGGGCGCTTCGGGATGAAGGGCTGCCGCGGGTGACCGAATTGCCGGGCTATTCTGAGCGCCTGACTGAGCCGGTTACAGAGGCAGATCCAACAGAAAAATACGGATCAGATGCCAAACTGATCTGTTCCGGACATGGCGTGATATTCAGATCGGCACACAAAGATTGGGAGGCTCGCCGCTTTGAACTAGAGTGATTGCCGTCGCGCGAAGAACAACAACAATTCCAGGAGTGGTCAATGTCCGAACTGAACCTGCACCCCAACGCCGCCGAATCCCTAAAGCACTGGCACGAGATGATCCGCACCGGCAATCTCAAGGCCTTGCCCGAACTGCTCGATGCCAATGCCGTATTCCGCTCGCCCATGGCCCACTCGCCTTACCCCGGCGCGCAAGTGGTGACAATGATCCTCAGCACCGTATGCAACGTGTTTGAAGACTTCAAATACCACCGCGAACTGGCGACTGCCGATGGCTTGAATGTCGTTTTGGAGTTCAGCGCCAAGATCGGGACCAAGGAGTTGAAGGGGATAGACATGATTCGCTTTGATGAGAACGGGAAGATTGTCGAGTTCGAGGTGATGGTGCGGCCGTTGAGCGGGTTGCAGGCCCTCGGCGAAGAGATGGGGCGGCGGCTTGGTGCGTATCTGGCAAGCGCGAAACCAAAGTAGGATCAGGCGCCACAAAAAAAGCCCACTGACCGTTACCGGTTCAGTGGGCTTTTGCGTATGTGGCGTCTAGTTACAGCGCCATGTCACGTGCAGCATTTTCCTTCGGTGCTTCAGCTTTTTCAGCTGCAGGTGCAGCCGGGGCAGCAGCCTGACCGATCACCGGTGGAGTTGGCAGTTCGAGGATCTTGGCGGTGTACGCCCACTCTTGTGCCACTTTGGCCGGATCGCTGTTCAGCTGAGTGCCGTAGCTTGGAACGATCTGGTGCAGCTTGGCCTGCCACTCAGGGGTGGCGACTTTGTCTTTGAAGACTTTCTGCAGCACGCTCAGCATGATCGGTGCAGCGGTCGACGCGCCTGGCGATGCGCCCAGCAGGCCGGCGATGGAGCCGTCTTGTGCAGCAACGATTTCGGTGCCCAGTTTCAGCACGCCGCCAGCGGCTTCATCACGCTTGATGATTTGCACGCGCTGGCCGGCTTGCCACAGGCGCCAGTCTTCGGCCTTGGCGTTCGGGAAGTATTCCTTCAGCGCGTTCAGACGGTCTTCATCCGACAGCATCAGTTGACCGGCCAGGTACTCGACCAGCGGGTATTCCTTGATGCCGACCTTGGTCATTGGCCAGATGTTGTGGGTGGTGGTGCTGGTCAGCAGGTCCAGGTACGAGCCTTCTTTGAGGAACTTGGTGCTGAAGGTCGCGAATGGGCCAAACAGGATGACGCGCTTGCCGTCCAGAACACGGGTGTCCAGGTGCGGAACCGACATCGGCGGTGCGCCAACCGAAGCTTTACCGTAGGCCTTGGCCAGGTGCTGCTCGGCGATGGCCGGGTTATCGGTCACCAGGAACGAGCCGCCGACCGGGAAGCCAGCGTATTCCTTGGCTTCAGGAATGCCCGACTTCTGCAGCAGGTGCAGAGCGCCGCCACCAGCGCCGATGAACACGAACTTGGCGTCGGTTTCGGTCTTGGTGCCGTCTTTCAGGTTTTTGTAGCTGACGCGCCAGGTGCCGTCGGCGTTCTTGGTGATGTCTTCGACTTCACTCGACAGCTTCAGGTCGAAGTTAGGCTTGGTCTGCAGGTAACCGGCGAACTGGCGGGTGATTTCGCCGAAGTTCATGTCGGTACCCAGCGGGCTCCAGGTGGCCGCGATTTTCTGGTTCGGGTCACGCCCTTCCATCATCAGCGGGACCCACTTCTTGATCACAGCCGGGTCTTCGGAGTACTGCATGCCGGCGAACAGCGGGCTCGCTTGCAGGGCTTCGTAGCGCTTTTTCAGGAACTTGATGTTGTCATCGCCCCACACGAAGCTCATGTGCGGCGTGGTGTTGATGAACGAGCGAGGGTTCTTCAGAACGCCTTGCTGAACCTGCCAGGCCCAAAACTGACGGGACACCTGGAACGCTTCGTTGATCTCGACCGCTTTCGGGATCGTCACGTTGCCTTTGTCGTCTTCCGGGGTGTAGTTCAGCTCAGCCAGGGCGGAGTGACCGGTACCGGCGTTGTTCCAGCCATTGGAGCTTTCCAGGGCGACGCCATCGAGGCGCTCGACCATTTCCATCGACCAGCTTGGCTCCAGCTCATTGATCCACACACCCAGGGTGGTGCTCATGATGCCGCCGCCGATCAGCAGAACGTCGACTTTCTTTGCTTCTGCAGCATTGGCGGACGACATCCCCATCGCCAAAGCCAGCCCGAGCAAGGCTGTGTTCACTTTCTTAAACATCCGTTGCACCTATGATAAAACGCCTTCCGCCCGCCGCTGTTATCTGTATGCGATCCGCTTTGATGACGCTCAGGCTCGCGTCGCAGATTCCGGCACACTTCAATTTTGACGGGTGGGCACACAAGGCCGACGTACCGCATCGACCTCAGTTAATGTCCCTTCTGAACTGACTTCTTATCATTATTGGCTTCAGCTACTTGAGCGACAGGGATTCCGTCAGCCCGCCCCAAAGGCAGGCAAACCGAATAAGGTCAAACCAAGTTGGCGCGAAGAATATCACGTCAGGGCAAACCCGCGCGTCTGTTCCCGACTTGAGAGTCTTTTTCCGCTGTGGGCGTTATCGGCCGGTATGGGCTGAACATGATCCCGAAACCTGTGGTGGCTGGGCTGGCCCCATCGCGAGCAGGCTCGCTCCTACAAGGAATGGGCTGCTCGCGATGGCGGCGTTACAACCGAAACCGATCCACCGACAACGCCAACGCCCCCGCCAGACTCGACAGTTCATCGGTGGTATTGGCCGTCTGCCCGATCACTTTACTGTTGCCCTCGGACATCCCGGCGATCATTTCCACCTGATGGGCGATTTCGTTGCTGGCATGACTTTGCTCGCCGATGGTGCGGGTGATGTCATTGACCAGTTGCGTGGTGCTGAGGGTGGCGTCGAGGATTTCGCGAATCGCCCGTTCGACTTCAGCCGTGACCGCCATGCCCTTGTCGACCTGGGCCACGCCGGCCTCCATGCTGCTGACCGCCTCGCGGGTGCTGTGCTGGATGCGTGCGACCATCGCAGCGATTTCCTGGGTTGAGGCACTGGTGCGTGCCGCCAGGCTGCGCACTTCGTCGGCAACCACGGCAAAGCCCCTGCCCTGCTCGCCGGCCCGCGCTGCCTCGATGGCGGCGTTGAGTGCCAGCAGGTTGGTCTGGTCGGCGATGCTCTTGATCACCTGAATGATGTTGAAGATGCCTTCGGATTCCTGATCCAGCGTACGGATCACCTGCGCCGACTGTTGCGCCGAGCGAGCGATGTCGTCCATGTCGCTGACCACCTGATGGATCACCTGCCCGCCGCTCTTGGCCAGCGACTCGGCCTGATTGGCCATGCCCAGCGCGCGTTCGGCATGACGAGTGATTTCCTCGATGCTGGCGGTCATCTGGCTCGCGGCGGCGGCCATGGTGCCGGCCGCGGCGCTTTGCTGTTGACTGCTGTCAGCGACCTGATGGCAGCCGTGGCTCAACTGCTCGCTCATGCCGCTGACGCCATGGGCGTTGCGCCGAACGACGTCGATCATGTTGCGCAGGTCGCGCTGCATGGTCGCCAGACTGCGGATCAGCGTACTGGCCTCGTCCTTGCCGGTCGGCTCGCTGATCGGTTCGCTGAGGTTGCCGTGGGCAATGCTCTGCGCGATCTGGTTAGCGGATTTCAGCGGCCCCATGATGCTGCGGGTCACCCAACGCCCTTGCCCCAATAACAGCAACAGACTGGCGAGCAACACCACACCGAGGGCGATATTGGCGTTGCGAATAGCGCTTTCGGTGGCCTGGCTGGTGTCACGGGTGTTGCTTTCGATCAGTTCGCTAAGGGCCGCCATCTGCCCTTCAAGCTGACTGAAGGCGCTGTTGAACGTGCCCAGCTCCCGTTGCGCGCTGTCCGTGTTGTCCAATGCCAGGCCGACAATGCGCTCGGCCGCTGCAATGTAGGTGTCCAGGCTGGGTTTTATGTGTTCCAGCGCAGAATTGATCGTCGGGTTGACCGGCAATTTGAGGTTTTCATCCAGCACTTCGCGAAAATGCGTGGCGTGCTCGTTGATCGAGTCCCGCACCTCTGCGGCCGTGCCGGTACTTTTGCCCAGGCCGACCAGCATCGCCGAGTACACGTCGGCCCGCAGCGCGTCGTGCATCATGTCGGCTTCCATATGATTGCGCAGCGCGGTCATGCTCACCGCGTTGTCGCTCACCGCTGCGGACATGCGCGTATTCCCCACATAGCTGACCAGACTCACGATCAGCGCCGTCAACAGACTGGTGGCAATCAGCAGCAGCAAACGCAATTTGATCGACACGGTGGGTTCCTCCCCTGAGGCGCGCCGGAATGCGCCTTTCAGGATTTCAGTTAAGCTTATTTGTGCAGATGTGCCGCTTCAGAGCGTTTCAGCAAGTATCCACACGTTCGAATGGAACTCCGGCAAAGGTCGCACCTCTGAGATTATGTAGTCCTTCCTTTTTGCTTCGCGCTTGTGGAGGAACATCGTCATGCGCAAGTTAGTGCTCATTTCTTCTCTCCTGCTCTGCCTCCCTGTCGGCTCGGCTCTGGCCCGTGTCGACGCCGGCGATGTCGCCACCTCGGCGGGCGTTTCCGCGTCCCTGTACTCGACCTTCAAGGATCACAAAATGGTGATCCCGGCGCGCGACGACCTGTCAGCGTTCGTCGCCAGCGGCGGGGCCATCCGTGGGGTTTATCTGGAGTCGGTACTGCAACAGGTGCGGCACGACAACCCCGGCCTCAATGCCAGCGATGAAGACCTCGCCAACGCGATTCTGGTGCATTACGAAGGCCTGAATCAGTAGTTGCCAGGGACGCAGCGGCCGATGGACGGCAGCTAAGGGCGCATAGGCAAAACCGTCTGACGGCCTCTATGATGGAGGCCATGACGACTCTTGCGCCTCCTGCGCCTTTGCGCTCACCCTGCCCGCCCGGCGCCTGCGATTGCGGGCGCGACGCGTTGCTGGAAACGCCGGGCACGGATCTGCGCATTCTGCGCCTGACCCGCGAGCAGGAAAAAATCCTCCTCTCCCGGCTGGAACAACTTAAAGACCTTGCGGACTTGCGGCATCTGCAACAGCGCATGCACGAACAGTTGGGCCTGCGGGTGGAAATCTCCCCGGGCTTTCATGAAGTGCGCAGCATGCTCGGCATCGAGATTCAGATCAAGGCGCTGCCGGGACTGTGCCGCAAGACCCGCAAGTCAATTCCGGCGGCGATTCGTCGGGGCTTGAGCAACCACCCCGAAATCGCCTTCGAACTGCTCAACGCTCACGACTTGCTGCGCGACACCTGATCATTTTTTCATGCCAACCCGTTTGCGCATCTCGGCAGTGATGCTCTGGCGGGTTTTCTTCAGGTCGGCCCACGGCTCATCGCCGACTTCGTTCAGACGCTCATGGACATTGCTGATGTTCCAATGATTGCCGCCCTTGATCTCCCCCACTTCTTCGCGAAACAGCGGTACCGACACCGGCAGTCCCTCGCGGGTTCGCGCGGCGTAGGCACAAATGGTGGTGGCGCCCAGACCGTTGCGCAGGTAGTCGATGAAGATCCGACCGACACGATTTTTCGGCCCGGACACCGCTGAAAAGCGTTCCGGCAACAAATTCGCCATGTGGCTGACGATCGCATGGCTGAAATCTTTGACTTCATCCCAGCCATGTTTGCGGGTCAACGGCACCACCAGGTGAATGCCCTTGCCGCCGCTGGTCTTGAGAAACGCCTTGAGCCCCAGTTCATCCAGCACGGTGAGGGTCAGCGCAGTGGCTTCGACCATGCTTTTCCACGGCAGTGCGGGATCCGGATCGAGGTCGAGGACGAAGCGATCAGGCTTGTCCAGATCGACGGTGGTGGCGTTCCAGGTGTGCAGCTCGACCGTGCTCATCTGCACCGCGCCGATCAGTGCTTCGGCATTGTTGATCAGCATCACCGGTTGCCCGGTGACGTCCTTGTCCAGTGTGGTGATGCCGGGAATCGCCAGGCGCTCGGCGTTTTTCTGAAAGAACAGTTCGCCGGCAATGCCGTCCGGCGCCCGCACCAGCGCAACCGGGCGATCCTTGAGCTGCGGCAGAATCCACTCGGCGACGCTGGCGTAATACTCGGCCAGTTGCATCTTGGTGGTGCCGCTGACCGCATCGATCACCCGATCGGGGTGAGTGATGCGCACTTTGCCGCTGGCCAGCCCCAGCTGGGACGGCGCCGGTTCGGCTTTCTTCGGCTCAGCAGCTTTCTTTGATTCTGCAGCTTTCTTCGACGAGGCAGTTTTTTTCGACGGGGTGGCTTTCGCTGAAGTCTTCACGGGTTTCGCGCGCTCCTCGGTAATCGACCTGGCCGGTTTGTCATTGCGCAGACCATGGAACACGGCGTGGCGTACCGAGCCATCCTTGGTCATTTCGGCGAACGCCACTTCTGCCAACAGATTCGGTTTGAGCCAGTGCACGCCTTTGGCCTCGAAGCCGCTTGGCGGGTTGACCACGGCAGCCTTTTTCACCTGCAACGGCTTGAGCTGGGCGAGGATGCTTTTCAACGTGGTCTCGTTGAACCCGGTGCCGACCTTGCCGGCGTAGCGCAACTCGCCGCTGTCGCGATCATGCAGGCCCAGCAGCAAAGCGCCGAAGGCATTGCGCGCACCTTTCGGATCGGTATAGCCGACGACCACGAATTCCTGCCGATGCTTGCACTTGAGCTTGATCCAGTCACTGCTGCGCCGCGACACGTAGGGCGAGCCGAGGCGTTTGCCGATCAGCCCCTCCATCTGCATCTGGCAGGCGCTGTTGAGCAGTGCGTCCGCCGTTTCATCGAAGGCTTCGGAGAAGCGCAGCAACGGCTGCTCATGCCCGCCGAGTACCGTGGACAACGCCGCGCGGCGCTCCTCGACCGGCACTTCGCGCAGGTCGACGCCGTTGAGGTACGGCATGTCGAACAGGTAGTACATGATGCTGCCGCTGCGCCCGGCTTCGAAGGCGTTTTGCAACGCCTGAAAATCCGGCACACCCTGCTCGTTGGTGACCACCACTTCGCCGTCCAGCCATGCCGATTCCAGCCCCAGCGCAGCCAAGGCTTGCGCCTGTTGCGGCAGCTTGTGCGTCCAGTCGTGGCCGTTACGGGTGAACAGTTGCACCTGGTCGTGATCGATGCGCGCCATGATCCGGTAGCCGTCGAACTTGATCTCGTAGCTCCACTGCCCTTCGGGTGCGCTGTCGACCAGGGTCGCCAGTTCCGGTTTGAGCTGCGCCGGCAGTTTGGCCTTGCGCGCACCCGTGAGCGTCCCGGACGCCGCTTTACGCGGTTTCGCCGGGGACTTCTTCACTGGCTTGGCTTGCTCGGCGGCGAGCTTGGGTTTGCTGATCAGGGTGCGTTCGCTGAGCACGCTGTCCGGCTCGGCGCTGAGCACATCGTAGTCGTCCTGCGGGCGCGCGGCGCTGTCCTGATGTTTGATCAGAAACCAGTTTTCCTTCTTGCCCGGCATGTGCGTGCGCACCAGATTCCAGATCCCGGACAGCTTCTCGCCCTGCAGCTCGAACTTGAGTTTGCCCTTGGCGTAAGCCTTGGCCGGATCCTCCTGCGGAATCCACACGCCACGATCCCAGACAATCACATCGCCGGCACCGTAATGCCCCTCGGGAATGCTGCCCTCGAACGTCGCGTAGTCCAGCGGATGGTCTTCGACGTGCACCGCCAGACGCTTGACCTTGGGGTCGAGCGACGGCCCCTTGGGCACCGCCCAGCTCTTCAGTGCGCCATCGAGTTCGAGGCGAAAGTCGTAATGCAGGTGCGAAGCGTCGTGCTTCTGGATGCAGAACTGCAGCGCATGCTCAGTGGCCTTGCTGCGGCCACGACGCTTGACGGCAGCGGGCTCCGAGGTCGCGGAAAAGTCGCGCATGCGATTGTAGTCGTCAAGGTTCCTGGTCATGGCGCACCTGCCTTGTGTCAGCCAATGCGGGTCACGGTCAGCGCGACCACGGCGATCCGGTCCACGCGCTGGTAACCGGGGTTCAACAACTCTTCACCGAACACGTCAGGATCCAGTTCGCGATAGGTCCAGCCGAATCGCGTCGAATCCAGGCGCTGCACCACAGTGTCGAAAAACGGATCGCGGCCATCGACCATCGCCACGCCGGTGTACAGCAACAAGGAGCCACCGGGGGCCAGCCGATTGAGCGCCTGCTCGACGATGCGTAGCGACAGGCCGGCGCCGAGCGAGCCACCGCCATGCCGATAAGCACGCCCGGCCGGATCGGCCATGTACGGCGGGTTGGCGACAATCAGGTCGAAATTGCCTTCGGTGCCCTGCAGCACATCACTGGCCTGCACCTCGACATTCGCGACTTCGGCCAATGCCGCGTTGATCGCGGTCAAGCGCAGCGCTGCGGGGTTGATGTCCACCGCCAGCACCTGCGCTTCACGCCGTGCGCGGGCAATCAGGATGGCGCCGACGCCGGCGCCGCAGCCAATGTCCACCGCACGCTGAATCGGCGCAAAGCTCTGTTGCAGATGCGCGTGAATCAGCTGCGCAAAACGGTAGGTGTCCGGGCCGAAAAACACCGAATCGGCGGCATCGGTGGGAAAGCCGGAATGCACGAACAACAAATCATCCAAACTCGACCAGCGCACCCGGCTTTTCAAGCGGCCGTCGTAGACGTCAATCACTTGTGCCTCCTGCAATTGCCGCTGTTCGTCAGCGGACAACAGCCCCGATTCGAACGGCCGCGACCAGCCGAAGACGTCGCGCAGGGTATCGGCGATCTGCCCTTCGTCGCGCTGATTGACCCGCTGATGAGTCAAGGGCGTCGGCGTGACGAAACGGTAGCCGTCGGCCTGCAAGCGCCGGCCGAGTTGCAGCAGCGTCAGGTCGTTGGCGGACAGTTGTTCTTCCTGATTCATGGAGATTTCCTTAGCGCAGACTGGATTTGAGTTCGATGAAGCGACGTGTCGCCAGCAGCCCCGCCGGGTGGGCATGGCGGGCCGGTGACAACCATGGGATCAGCGTGGCCATTTGCGCGTGACCGTCCTGACCTTGCAGTGCGGCCGTCAGGCGCTGCACATCGGGATCGTGTTCGGGCACGGCGGCGTCCGGGGTGGCGACCTGACGGCTGCGTCGTGGCGCTTTGCGTTGTTCAGATGGCGTCCAGTCACCGGCAATCCAGTCGTGCAGCAGTTGCTTTTCATACGGACTGAATACGCCGAACATCGCCGCACCGTCGCCATCGATCAACTGCCAGAAACGGCTGGCTTGCGGATCTTCGTTGCGTTTGATCCAGCCTTTGTCCTGCATCGCCTGAAGAAATCCGGGCAGTTGCTCGGACGTGGCCAGCCATTGATTGACGGTTTTGCCTTCGAAACGGCAGTAGTCGGAATGCATGTGCTGACCGAACGGGCGCTTGCGCTCTAGCATCGCCAGCACTTCCTGCTCCAGGTCAAAACCTTCGATGATCGCGCGGCTGCCCTGCCCCAGGTCGTTGAGTCGATAGCCTAGCGATACCCGGCGCAGGAATTCGCCGCGATCGGCTTCCAGTGGTAGCAGGTCGAGCACCGACTGCACGGCTTTTTGCGCATGGCCGGTGCTGGCGTTATCGATGGTCACATGCAGGGTGAAGTAGTACGGATCAATGCCCAACTCGCTGAGTTCATAGGCACTGATCAGCAAGTGCAGCGGCAGTTGTTCGTAGCCGAGGTTGTAACCGATCACCTCCGGCAGAAAGCTTTCGCCACAGGCACCGAGTGCCAGTTGCAGCGCACCTTGCAGGTAGCGTTCATCGGCGATGGCGCTGGCGTCCTGCAAACCGTGCTCAGCGAGCAGTTTGCGGTAGATCACTACGTGGTTTTGCGCCGGATTGCCGTCGCCCAGTTCTTCCAGATAGGTACACAGCAACCCGTCGAAACGCGGGTCGCGCCACTGCGGCAACAAACCGTACAGCCACGCGCCATCCACCAGTTTGGTCGGCGCCACGGCTTGCAGAAAGTACAACGCGTGAGCCTTGTTGCTGAAGAACTGACGCGGTCCGCCGGCCTGGCGTTGTTGCAGGTAATCGGCGTACTGGCGGGCAACTTCTGTGCAGTGCTCGGCGACCCAGCCCTGCCACGCCGACGGATCCTGCGGAAGTTCTTCGGGCAACAGCGCGGCGCGCTGCAACTGCTCGGCGAGAAAATCCTGCGCGAGGGTTTCAGGCGCATCCTCAAGCAGCAGTGCCTCATAAATACGCCGCAGATCGCCGTCGGCAATGATGGGCTGTTGCTGCGCGCTCGGCGCCTGCAGAGGGGTCAGGGCAGTCATGTCAGTGTTCTCGTTCGGTTGGCCGGTCAGGGCGTTGTTTCACGCCTCTACATCAGCAGAGCAACCGCTACGGAGAAAAATTCAATCGACATGAAAATTGCCCTGACGGACGGAGCATCGCGGTCCCGGCAAGGGCTGCCCGAGACCGCGATTTTTGACGGTGCTTCAGGCCTGACCTTTGGCCTGAGCCTCCAGGTGCACCTGCAATTGCGGGTCGATCTGCAGCGCGGCAGCCAGTTCATCCAGGTAGTTGCGTTCGGCGTCTTGCTGATCGTCCACCAGGATCACGCTGACCAGGTACATTTCGGCGGCCGTCGCCGGGTCGTCGTTGGCCGCCTGCGCGACTTCGTTCGCATCCAGCGGTTTGGCAACTTCAGCGTTAAACCATTGCTGCAATTCTGGATCGTCGGTGTGTTTGCCAATCTCTTCATCAATCATCTGCCGTTCCCGGTCATCGATCTCACCATCAGCCTTGGCTGCCGCGATCAGCGCCCGCAGCACCGCGTGGCTGTGTTCCTCGATCTCGGGGCCGGCCAGCAGATTGGCCGTTTGCGGGATCTGTTGTGGCGCCGCCGACGCCTGACTGCGCTGCCAGGCCTGATACGCCTGGAACGCCATCATTCCCAATGAGGCCAGCGCCGCATAATTGGTGCCGCCGGAACGACTTTGTGTTCCGCCGCCACCGAGTGCCCCACCCAGCGCGCCGCCCAAGCCACCACCGCTACCGCCGCCAAGCAAACCACCCAGCAATCCACCCAAACCGCCCAGCCCACCGGACTGCGCGCCACTGGCGCCTGTACTCGCGCCGCCGCCCAACAGGCCACCGAGCAAGCCGCCCAGTCCGCCCAGACCTGCGCCGGCCGAGGCGCCACTTGGTTGTCCCGCCGAGGCCTGGCCCCGCAGCAGTTGTTCGAGCAAATCACTGGTGTTCATGATCTCGTCCTCAGCCATTGGCAATAAATGCGTCAGGCAACAATAGACCGCCGACGCCGGCGCGCCAGCACCGTCTGGCTGACGCCGGCTGCCACCTGCAGATTTCGCCGAGGTATTTTTTGTGCGGGCAGCTAAGATTCAAAGGTGGTGAACCTTAACCCGGCCAAACCTGTCGATAGCTGCAACCCCGACCCGGTTTGCCGGCGCCCTTTGCCCAAGGGTGATACCCGGCATGCTTCATTTTTCTGGAGAACGCCCCTGTGATATCGACCGTACACATCGCCAGGCTCAAAGCATGGGGCGCCCATGGTTTTACCGCGACCGGCGTGGTCACAGCCTTTCTGGCGACCCTCGCCCTGCTGGAGAACCAACCGACCCATTGCCTGATGTGGCTGGGCGTGGCATTGATCGTCGACGGTCTCGACGGGGCATTGGCGCGCAAGGTCAATGTGCAGTCGGTGCTGCCGAGCTTCGACGGCTCGATCCTCGATCTGGTGATCGACTACCTGACCTACGTGTTCATTCCGGCGCTGTTCATCTATCGCTACATTCCCCTGCCCGACTACACCCTGCTGCTGAGCGTATCGCTGATTCTGGTGTCGTCGCTGTTCTGTTTCTGCAACGTCAACATGAAGAGCAAGGACAACTATTTCGTCGGTTTCCCCGCCGCGTGGAACGTGGTTGCCCTGTGCCTGTACATCATCGATCCAGGGCCGTGGATCACCTTTCTGACCATCATCGGTCTGGCGCTGCTGACCGTGACCCGCATGAAGTTCCTGCACCCGTTCCGGGTACGCCGGTTCATGCCGATCAACATCGCGGTGACGGCCATCTGGCTGCTGTGCAGCCTGTCGCTGGTGCTTAATCACCCGGTGATCAATCCGCTGGTGATGGGTTTGTGGTTGCTGGCGTCGGCGTACTTTCTGGGGATCTGCATCTGGCGTACGGCGCTGGAGTGGTTTGATCGGCCGCACCTGAAATAGCACCAGACCTGCCAATCACGAATACCTGTGGGAGCTGGCTTGCCAGCGATTTCGTACTGTCAGTGACATCGTTTTGACAGGACGGCCGCCATCGCTGGCAAGCCAGCTCCCACAGGGATTGGCATTGTTCCGCCATTCAGCGCTTGGTAATGACCACCTCCAGATACTCGCTCGGCACCACCAGCGACTTCTCTCCCACGCGGTTCGAGCGGTTCAGCAGATCCGCCAGATCACTCTCCAGCGCCTGCCCGCTTTCCGGCGGCAATGCCGCAAAGGCCTTGTGCACCGGCCCGTACCAGTGACGGAAAATGTCGATGAAATGCGCCGCCGAGCGATAGCGGAAATTGAAGGTGCGACGGGTGACCTGCAGCAGAAATTCGCGCTCATTGAAGTGGCTGTGCAACCACGCTTCAGTGCCCCAGTTCGACGGCGGCTGGGCCACGGCGGGGGGTGGCACGTGGCGACCGAGAACCTTGAACATCTGGCCGACGAAACCTTCCGGCGTCCAGTTCGCCAGACCGATGCGCCCGCCCCTTCGGCAGACCCGCGCCAGTTCCGCTGCGGCAGTCGCCTGATCCGGGGCGAACATCACGCCGAAGGTCGACAGCACCGCGTCGTAACTCTCGTCGGCGAACGGCAACGCTTCGGCATCGGCGACCTGAAAAATCACATCCAGATGCTCGGCCCGTGCCCGATCCTGTCCCCGCTCCAGCAGCGCCGCGACATAGTCGGTCGAGGTCACCTGACAACCACGTCGCGCCGCCGCCAGAGTCGCATTACCGTTACCGGCGGCGACATCCAGCACTTCCTCATCGCAGTGCAGGTCGCAGGCCTCGGCGAGGTTTTCGCCGACGATCTGCAAGGTGGTACCGATCACCGCGTAATCACCGCTGGCCCAGGCGACTTTCTGGCGCTCTTTCAGACCCGTCAGATCAATGGGAGTACTCATCAATCGTGCTCCGCAGCAGGTAGAAGGACTTCATTCGGCCGTGGTCGGGTCGATGACCGTCATCACCCGCGCCACGCTGTTGGCCGGGAATCCACCCAGCCTGGCGTGCTCGCGCACCTGCTCTTCGTCAGGGGCGATGTAGACGCAATAGATTTTGTCGGCGGTGACGTAACTCTGCAGCCACTGCACCTGTGGCCCGAGTTCACGCAACACCTGGCAGGAGGTTTGCGATACGGCTTGGAGTTCTTGCGGCGACAGCTTTCCGGCCCCTGGAATCTCGCGTTCAATCACGAATTTCGGCATGGCAACCTCGCGTTCTTTTTATCAGTGACAGGGCCGACAGTGGCCCTGCTCGTCCACTATCGCGCCGAGGGTCGATGGCGTCCCTGCCAATCGTCCGAAGAGCCGGCAAAACAACGGCCGGGCCGATGAGTGGCGGTTTTTTGTAAAGGCCTCGAGACACTCCGAGATTGCCATTGCATGGGGCAATCGGCTTTTATGCCTTCCCGTCTTCCGTGAATGGATTCCATCATGTCCCTGCGTCTTGAATGGCTCGTCGATCACCCGCAGCACAGCGACACTTACGCCGCGTGGATTCACCGCCAGTTCGCCTACGAATACGCCGAGCAACCCTTGACCGAATGGCAACGCGAGTTCGCTGCCGGCCAGAACAATGGCGACTGGTCATGCCTGATTGCGCTGGACGGCGAGCGTCTGCTCGGCGGTGCGGCGCTGGCCCGGGCGGATCTGGCCCTGCGTCCGGATCTCGGCCCGTGGCTGGCGTGCGTGTTTGTCAGCCCGCAAGCTCGTGGCCAGGGGCTGGCAGAGCGGTTGATCGATGGCATCAGCCAGACGGCGAAACAGCGCGGTTTCGCACGTTTCTATCTGCACACACAGAACAAGCAGGACTACTACGCCAAACGCGGCTGGACAGTGCTGGAGCGCTTTCGCGCGTGGGACAACGAACAATGGCTCATGGTGCGCGACCTGTGAGCCATTGATATGCGCGGCGGTGACTGTCGATGCATCTGAGCACTCAGTTCTGGTTGTTACAGCCATCGGCAAATTTGCGGTAATCCAGCACCTGGGTTTTTCCGGCCGAATCCAGGTACGTCATGCGCGCATCGATAATGCCGCAGGTCACCGCGTTGTCCTCGGTCATCGACAGCACTTTCTGGATGTCCAGGTGCGTGCCGTAGGTGTAGGTGTGCGGGCTGACATCGGCTTCGGCCCGGGCCGCCAGGGTGCAGATGTTCAGGGCGGCGAACAGGCAGGCGGCGACAACGGTTTTGTGCGTCATGGTGGTTTCCTCAAGGCTTGTATGGGTTGAGCCGAGGCAAACTGTGTGGGCCTCGATGGAGCCTATTTGAGGCGCGTGAGGTATCGCGTCTGTGTCAGGAAACGGCCGCTATCAATCACTGTGTATCCCCACCGCCCGGAGATACACAGCGATACAAAACCCTGAAAAAATCGCGTTTTTGCATGTGTGTGTATCCGCCATTACGCCAGATACACTGCAATACAAACCCGGGCAGGCAAGCCGGCGCAGGCTCGATAGACTGCATGGCATTGCCCTTTGATAGAGGTTCTGCACCGATGGAACATGTCGATCACATTCTCATCGTCGACGACGACCGCGAGATCCGCGAGCTGGTCGGCAATTACCTGAAGAAGAACGGACTGCGCACCACCGTGGTCGCCGATGGTCGGCAGATGCGCAGTTTTCTCGAAGCCAACACCGTCGACCTGATTGTGCTCGACATCATGATGCCCGGCGACGATGGCCTGCAGCTGTGCCGCGAATTGCGCGTGGGCAAGCACAAGGCCACGCCGGTGCTGATGCTCACGGCGCGCAACGATGAAACCGACCGCATCATCGGCCTGGAAATGGGCGCCGACGATTACCTGACCAAGCCGTTCGCCGCCCGCGAACTGCTGGCGCGGATCAACGCGGTGCTGCGGCGCACGCGCATGCTGCCGCCGAATCTGGTGGTCACCGAAAGCGGTCGCCTGCTGGCCTTCGGCCGTTGGCAACTGGACACCTCGGCCCGGCATCTGCTGGACAATGACGGCACACTGGTCGCCCTCAGTGGTGCCGAATACCGTTTGCTGCGGGTGTTCCTCGATCATCCACAACGGGTGCTCAGCCGTGATCAGTTACTCAACCTGACCCAGGGCCGCGAAGCCGATCTGTTTGATCGCTCGATTGATCTGCTGGTCAGCCGTTTGCGCCAGCGCCTGCTTGATGATGCGCGTGAGCCGGCCTACATCAAAACCGTGCGCAGCGAGGGTTATGTTTTTTCGCTACCGGTGGAAATCCTCGGGGCCTCGGCATGAGCCTCAAGCTGCATTGGCCACGCACCCTGGCTTCGCGGTTGTCGCTGATCTTTCTGATCGGGCTGATCCTGGCCCAGGCCCTGTCGTTTGGCGCGCAGTATTACGAGCGTTTCCAAAGCGCCAGAAGCACCATGCTCAGCAATATGCAAAACGACGTTTCGACGTCGGTTGCCATCCTCGACCGCCTGCCCGCGCAGGAACGCCCCGCCTGGCTGCCACGACTGGCTCGCACCAACTACGATTATCGGTTGAACGACGGCGATCCCGGCGCCCCGCTCGACGCCGAGGAGGTACCGGTGGCCGCGACCTCGATCAGCGGTGCGATCGGCGGCGCCCATCCGCTGTCCTTCAGCCGATTTTCCGCAGAGAAAAAACACTTCCAGGCCCATTTGCGCCTCAGCGACGGCAGCCCGTTGACCATCGATGTGCGTCCGGCCATGCCGCCGCTGTCGCCGTGGCTGCCGGGGGTATTGCTCGGGCAACTGGCGCTGCTGATCGCCTGCACCTGGCTGGCGGTGCGCATTGCCATACGCCCCCTCGCCCGCCTCGCCAATGCCGTGGAATCCCTCGACCCCAACGCGCACCCGGTGATGCTCGACGAACACGGCCCGACCGAAGTGGCCTACGCCGCACGGGCCTTCAACGCGATGCAGGCGCGGATCGCTGCGTATCTGAAGGAGCGCATGCAACTGCTGGCGGCGATTTCCCATGACCTGCAAACCCCGATCACCCGCATGAAATTGCGCGCAGAGTTCATGGACGACTCGGTCGAGAAAGACAAACTGTGGAACGACCTCGGCGAGATGGAGCATCTGGTGCGCGAAGGCGTGGCGTACGCTCGCAGCATCCACGGCTCGACCGAGGAAAGCCGGCGCACCGATCTCGACTCGTTCCTCGACAGCCTGGTGTTCGACTATCAGGACATGGGCCAGGACGTGCAGCTGAGCGGCAAGAGCGCGGCGGTGATCGATACCCGTCCCCAGGCCCTGCGCCGGGTGCTGGTGAACCTGACCGACAACGCACTGAAATTCGCCGGTGCCGCGCAGTTGCAGGTCGATATCGACGACGGTCTTTGCATCAAAATCCTCGATCGCGGGCCAGGCATTGCCGAAGCCGAGTTGCAACAGGTCATGCAGCCGTTCTACCGGGTGGAAAACTCGCGCAACCGCAGCACCGGCGGCACCGGCCTGGGCCTGGCCATCGCCCAGCAACTGGCCATGGCCCTCGGCGGATCACTGACCCTGAGCAACCGCGAGGGCGGAGGCCTGTGCGCGGAGTTGAAATTGCCCCTGCGCTGATCCCCACACAAATCTCCTGTGGGAGCGGGCTTGCTCGCGAAAGCGGTGTGTCAGCCCCTGATGCATCGACTGACACACCGCTTTCGCGAGCAAGTCAAATCTTCGTACCGCCGCTCCCACATTGAAATTTGCACGGGGCACAAACACTGCATCTTGCCCCAGCCCGGCTAGACTGATTCATTACCCAGTCGAGGGGGATTGCAGGACGACGTCAGCTGTGCCCTGCCCACTTCTGTGACCACCGCCCAGCGGCCCATGCCTCGACAACGTTTTGCCACCGGACGGTGATCCTGTATCAGGAGCACTCGTGATGGACGAAACACGACTCAACGCCTTCATGGGCAAACTGGTCAACGACATGGGCGGCGCCGCGATGCTGGCGAACGTCATCGTTGGCGAAGAACTCGGGCTGTACCGAGCGATGGCCGACAGTCAACCGGTCACCCCGCAAGCCCTCGCCGAAAAAACCACCTGCAACCCGCGTCTGGTACGCGAATGGCTCAGCGCGCATGTCGCGTCCGGCTATATGGAGCATCACGATGGCCAGTTTCGGTTGCCGGAAGAGCAGGCGCTGGCACTGGCCGTGGAAGACTCGCCGGTGTACGTCGCCGGCGGACTTGGTGTGGTGGCCTCGTTTTTCCACGACAAGGACAAACTGGTCAAAGCCATGCGCGGCAATGGCGCCCTGCCCTGGGGCGATCACCATCCGTGCATGTTCAGCGGCACCGAACGCTTCTTTCGCCCCGGCTACAAAGGTCACTTGATCGCTGAATGGCTGCCGGCGCTGGACGGCGTGGTCGCCAAACTCGAAAAAGGCGCCAAAGTCGCCGACATCGGCTGCGGCCACGGCGCCTCGACGGTGATCATGGCCCAGGCGTATCCCAACTCGCGCTTCGTCGGTTTCGATTATCACGCGCCGTCGATCACCGTCGCCACCCAGCGCGCCGAAGAAGGAGGGGTCAGCAGCCGGGCGAAGTTCTTCCAGAACAACGCCAAAAACTACCCCGGCGACGACTATGACCTGATCTGCTACTTCGACTGTCTGCACGACATGGGCGACCCGGTCGGCGCGGCCCGGCATGCATTCAAATCATTGAAGAAGGACGGCACGGTGCTGCTGGTCGAGCCGTTTGCCAATGATGCGCTGGACGACAACATCAACCCGGTCGGACGCCTGTTTTACGCGGCCTCGACCTTTATCTGCACGCCGAATTCGCTGTCCCAGGAAGTTGGCCTGGGGCTGGGTGCGCAGGCCGGTGAAGTGCGCTTGCGCAAGGTGTTTACCGAGGCCGGGTTCAAGCATTTCCGCCGGGCGACGCAGACGCCGTTCAATCTGATACTGGAGGCGCGCAAATAAATCACCGCTATCACCGGTGGCGACGGAGCTTGCTCCCGTCGGATTGCAAAGCAAGCCGAAAAACAGGCCTGCTGTGCAGTCCAGCGGGAGCAAGCTCTCTCGCCACACGGTTAATGCTAACCTGCGGGCATCGTCCTCCCCGGAGTGCTGACCATGCTCGACAGCCCGACCCGCGAACACCTCGACATCCTGCACCAGGCCATGGCCGATGGCGATTTCCTGGTGCTGACAGGCGCCGGTATCAGCACGCCGTCGGGCATCCCTGATTACCGCGACAGCGAAGGTGTGCGCCGTGGCCGGCAGCCGATGATGTATCAGGAATTTCTCGCCGCTCCGGAATCCCGTCGTCGCTATTGGGCACGGGCCATGCTCGGTTGGCCACGGGTGCGCCAGGCGCGGCCCAATGCGGCGCATACAGCACTGGCCGAGTTGCAGCGCCAGGGGCGAATCAGCGCCTTGATCACGCAGAACGTCGACACCCTGCACGATCAGGCTGGCAGTCAGGACGTGATCGAACTGCATGGCAGCCTGCACCGTGTGTTGTGCCTGGATTGCGGCCAGCGCAGCGCGCGTGACGACATTCAGCAGCGGATGGTCGAGCAGAATCCCTATCTGGCCGGGGTCGATGCGGTGCAGGCGCCGGACGGCGATACCCTGCTCGATCCGGCCTTCGAAGCACGTTTTCAGACGCCACAATGCCCGTATTGCGCCGGTGAACGGATGAAGCCGGACGTGGTGTTTTTCGGCGAGAACGTAGCGCAACCGACAGCGGCGCGAGCCATGGCGGCGGCAGAGAATGCTGCGGGATTGCTGGTGGTGGGTTCGTCGCTGATGGCGTATTCGGCGTTTCGTCTGTGCCGGGTGATTGCTGATCGGGGCAAGCCGTTGCTGGCGATCAATCTGGGCAAGACCCGCGCCGATGATCTGCTGGATCTGAAGATCGAGGCGTCATGCGAACAGCTGCTGCCGTTGCTGGTGCAACGCCTGACCACCTGAACCGATGATTCCCCTGTAGGAGCTAGCCTGCTCGCGAAAGCGTCCTTTCAGCCAAGACTTTCCTCGACTGATACCCCGCCTTCGCGAGCAAGCCCGCTCCCACAGGATCAATGTTCGGCTTTGAGAATATCGAACAGTGCCTGCGCCGCTGCCGACAGCTCATTGCCCGGCTCCGTGAGCACACCAATCGCCCGCTCCACTGAATCATTCAAGGTCAGGCAATGCGCGCCCAGCTCCAGCATCTGCTCGGCGCACAACGCTGGCACCGCACTGACTCCCAGCCCGCTGGCAACCATGCGCCCGACCGTTGCCAGTTGATGACTTTCGAATTCCACCGGCAGCTTCAGACCCCGGGCCTGCAAGTGTTCTTCGAGCATCACCCGCACTGTCGACGGCCGTTGCAGGGTGATGAACGGTTCCTGCAGCAAGGTCTGCCAGTCGATTTCGCCAAGCCCGGCCAGCGCTGAATCCTGTGGCACCACGGCGACAAAGCGGTCGATGTACAACGGAGTGAAGGTCAGGGAGGTGTTCTGCATCGGTTCGAACGCGACACCCAGCTCAACGTGGCGGTCGCGAACCATTTCCAGCACTTGCTCGTTGATCACGTCGTTGACCGTGACATTGACGTTCGGATAGCGCGCGCGAAAGGTCTTGAGGATCGGCGGCAGCAGGTTGCCGGCAAACGACGGCATCGCCGCCAGCGTCACCCGCCCGCGTTGCAGGCTGAAGCGCTGACGCATTTCGTCTTCGGCGTTGTCCCAGTCGGCAATCAGACGCCGGGCCAGCGGCAGCAGCGATTCGCCCTCGGCGGTCAGCGCCACATTGCGCGTGTTGCGACTGAACAACCGCCCGCCCAGCCCCTCTTCCAGCGCCTTGATGGTCAGGCTCAGGGCCGATTGCGACAAGTGCAGACGCTCGCAGGCCACGGCGAAGCTCAGGCTCTGAGCCACAGCGAGGAAAGCACGGATCTGTTTGATGGTCATGAGCGCTATGCTTCCGTATCTGCAATCAGCCAATTGTTTAACTTTATCAATCAATCAACCTTAAAAATCAACTTAACAAATATATTCTCCAGCGAGACACTCCAGTCATTCGGCTAGCCAGCCGCCCGACAAACAATAAAAGAGGTGCATATGGCAGGTTTCGACAAGCGCGTGAGTTCCTACGAGGAAGCTCTGGCCGGTCTTGAAGACGGCATGACCGTGATCGCCGGCGGCTTCGGCCTGTGCGGCATCCCGGAAAACCTGATCGCCGAGATCAAACGCAAGGGCACGCGCGACCTCACTGTGGTCTCCAACAACTGCGGCGTCGACGGTTTCGGTCTCGGTGTACTGTTGACCGACCGCCAGATCAGCAAGGTGATCGCCTCTTACGTCGGCGAAAACAAACTGTTCGAAGAGCAATTGCTCAAGGGCGACATCGAAGTCATCCTGACCCCGCAAGGCACCCTCGCCGAGAAAATGCGTGCAGGCGGCGCCGGCATCCCGGCCTTCTTCACCGCCACCGGCGTCGGCACCCCGGTCGCCGAAGGCAAGGAAGTGCGTGAATTCAAAGGGCGCAAGTACCTGATGGAAGAGTCCATCACCGGCGACTTCGCCATCGTCAAAGGCTGGAAAGCCGACCATTTCGGTAACGTCGTCTACCGTCACACCGCGCAGAACTTCAACCCGCTGGCGGCCACCGCCGGCAAGATCACCGTGGTCGAAGTCGAAGAAATCGTCGAGCCCGGCGAGCTGGATCCGTCGCAGATCCACACCCCCGGCATCTACGTCGACCGGGTCATTTGCGGCACGTTCGAAAAGCGCATCGAACAGCGCACCATCCGCAAATAATCCAGGCTGACGGAGAATAAAAACATGGCACTTACCCGCGAACAAATGGCTCAGCGCGTCGCCCGCGAAATGCAGGACGGCTACTACGTGAACCTCGGCATCGGCATTCCGACCCTGGTCGCCAACTACATTCCCGACGGCATGGAAGTCATGCTGCAATCGGAAAACGGCCTGCTCGGCATGGGCCCGTTTCCGACGGAAGACACCATCGATGCCGACATGATCAACGCCGGCAAACAGACCGTGACCGCGCGCATCGGCGCATCGATTTTCAACTCCGCCGAATCCTTCGCGATGATCCGCGGCGGGCATGTCGACCTGACCGTGCTGGGCGCGTTCGAAGTCGACGTCGAAGGCAACATCGCCTCGTGGATGATTCCCGGCAAACTGGTCAAGGGCATGGGCGGCGCGATGGATCTGGTGGCCGGTGCCGACAACATCATCGTGATCATGACCCACGCCTCCAAGGACGGTGAGTCCAAACTGTTGGCCAAGTGCAGCCTGCCGCTGACCGGCGCCGGCTGCATCAAGCGCGTGCTGACCGACCTCGCCTACCTGGAAATCGAAAATGGCGCTTTTGTCCTCAAGGAACGCGCACCTGGCGTCAGCGTCGAGGAAATCGTCGCCAAAACCGCTGGTAAACTGATCGTCCCGGATCACGTACCGGAAATGCAGTTCGCTGCCCAGTGAGGAATTCGAAAATGCAAGAAGTCGTAATTGTTGCCGCCACCCGCACCGCGATCGGCAGTTTCCAGGGTTCGCTGGCCAGCGTGTCCGCCGTGGATCTGGGCGCTGCGGTGATTCGCCAGTTGCTCGAACAGACCGGTCTGGACGGTGCGCAGGTCGATGAAGTGATCATGGGCCAGGTGCTGACGGCCGGCGCCGGCCAGAACCCGGCGCGTCAGGCGGCGATCAAGGCCGGCCTGCCCCACGCCGTGCCGGCCATGACCCTGAACAAGGTCTGCGGCTCGGGCCTGAAAGCCCTGCACCTGGGCGCGCAAGCGATCCGTTGCGGCGACGCCGAGGTGATCATCGCCGGTGGTCAGGAGAACATGAGCCTGTCCAACTACGTGATGCCGGGCGCACGCACCGGTCTGCGCATGGGTCATGCGCAAATCGTCGACACCATGATCAGCGATGGCCTGTGGGATGCGTTCAACGATTACCACATGGGCATCACTGCCGAGAATCTGGTCGATCAATATGAGATCAGCCGCGAACAGCAGGACGCCTTCGCCGCTGCCTCGCAACGCAAAGCCGCTGCGGCCATTGAAGCCGGACGCTTTGTCGATGAGATCACCCCGATCCTGATCCCGCAGCGCAAAGGTGACCCGGTGGCGTTCAAGGTTGATGAGCAACCGCGTGGCGACACCACCGCCGAATCGCTGGCGAAACTGCGTCCGGCATTCAAGAAGGACGGCAGTGTCACCGCCGGTAATGCTTCGTCGCTGAACGATGGCGCCGCTGCAGTCATCCTGATGAGCGCCGAAAAGGCCAAGGCCCTGGGCCTGCCGGTGCTGGCAAAAATCGCCGCATATGCCAATGCGGGTGTGGACCCGGCGATCATGGGCATCGGCCCGGTCTCGGCCACCCGTCGCTGCCTGGACAAGGCGGGCTGGAACATCGGCCAACTGGACCTGATCGAGGCCAACGAAGCCTTCGCTGCACAATCGCTGGCAGTGGCCAAGGATCTGCAATGGGATCTGGACAAGGTCAACGTCAACGGCGGCGCCATCGCCCTCGGTCACCCGATCGGTGCGTCGGGCTGCCGCGTGCTGGTGACGCTGCTGCACGAAATGATCAAGCGTGATGCGAAGAAAGGTCTGGCGACCCTGTGCATCGGCGGCGGTCAGGGTGTGGCGCTGGCGCTGGAACGCGCTTAACCCAAAGGAGCAATACAGGCGGCGGACGGATCCACGACATCCGCTCGCTGCCTGGTTTCATCGCTTTTGTGGCGAGGGGATTTATCCCCGATGGGATGCGCAGCAGCCCCAGTTTTTATTGCCTCGACACACATCTTTGCCAGCGCTTCGCACTGGATCGGGGATAAATCCCCTCGCCACAGGGTGCTTTGAAAATCACACCACCATCTGCAGAATCAACCAGGCATTCGCCCCACTGATCACCGCAAACAAGCCCCACGCCAGCACCCGGGTCGGCAGCCGGTTCACAAACGGCCCCATCAGTTGCTTGTCGCTGGTCATGCGAATCAGCGGGTACAGCGCAAACGGCAGCTGCAGGCTCAACACCACCTGACTCAGCACCAGCAATTTGCCCACCGCGTTATCGCCCATGAGCCACACGCCGATGAACGCCGGGATCAGTGCCAGTCCGCGAGTGATCAACCGCCGCTGCCAGCAGGGAATCCGCAGGTTCAGATAACCCTCCATGATCACCTGTCCGGCGATGGTCCCGGTGAACGTCGAGCTCTGCCCCGACGCCAGCAACGCCACGCCGAACAGCACACTGGCCAGCGCGCCACCGACCAGCGGGTCGAGCAGGTGGTAGGCGTCCTGAATGTCGACCACGTCGGTATGCCCGGACTGGTGAAACGCAGCCGCCGCCAGAATCAGGATCGCCGCGTTGACCAGCAGCGCCAGGGCCAGCGAACCGATGGTGTCGATGCGCGCCAGGTTGACCGCGTCCTGCTTGCTGGCCAGGTCCTTGCCGATCATCCGCGTCTGCACGATCGAAGTGTGCAGGTAGAGGTTATGCGGCATCACCGTCGCGCCGAGAATACCGATCGCCAGATACAGCGGTGCGGCATCGCTGATCGCCGAGAGCGACGGTTTGAAACCGGCGAACACATCCGGCCAGTAGGGTTTGATCAGCACCAGTTCAACGAAGAAACACACGCCGATGGTCGCCACCAGCACCAGCATGATCGCCTCTAGCCGACGGAAGCCACGGTTCTGCAAGGCCAGCACCAGCAGCGTGTCGAAGGCGGTCAGGGCAATGCCGAAGGTCAGCGAACAACCCAGCAATAAATGGAAGGCCAAGGCACAGCCGAGCACTTCGGCCAGATCGGTGGCGATGATCGAGATTTCCGCCAGCACCCATTGCAGGCGAGCAGTCGGGGTGCTGTAGCGCTCGCGGGACAATTGCGCCAGATCGCGACCGGTGGCGATGCCCAAACGCGAGCACAGGCACTGCACGACCATTCCCGCCAGACTTGCGAGCAACACCACGAACAGCAGGCTGTAACCAAAACGCGAACCGGCCTCGATCGCGGTCGCCCAGTTGCCCGGGTCCATGTAGCCGATCGACACCAGCAAGCCAGGCCCGGCAAAACGCAACACGCGTTTGAAGAACGAAGCGCTCGGATCCACCGCGACGCTGCCGGCCACTTCCGGCGGGCAGAACGGCGCGGTGGCTATTTTGGGTAAGCTGAATTTCACGCACACATCCAGAAACAAGTTCGAAAGACGCAGCTTAGAGGTTTCAGTCAGCGCCTTGAAGAACAAAAACTCTATCGGCTCATGCCCAACAGTTGCTCACGCAGTTCGGGATTGCGCGTACGCGGATCCAGCCAGATATCGAAAAACGCCCGGGCAAATTGCGGATCATCGATTTCATGCTGCAACTGCTGACCGACAAAAAACCGCGCGCCCTGCCCCGGCAGATACACGCCCGTAATCCGCGTGCCGGCCTGCACATCGACGAACGATTGCTGCATTTGCCCTTGCCACCTGGCCAGTTGCGCGGGACTGACGCCCGAGCCTGCCAGCCGTTTGATTTCATCGACACTGGCCTGCACCAGATCGTCACGGGAGATCTTGCGCCGATAGATCAGCTCCAGAGCGAAGGGCTGCTCGGTGGACAACGGGCGTGCCGCGCTCCACAACCGGGCGTTGTAGACGTCAAAGCCGAACACACTGAAATCACCGGTGCCGATGATTTGCGCGCCGGGCACGGCGTCCTGCCAATTGGCCCAGGTCGGCGTCAGCAACAACGCCCACAAGCCGATGCCACAGCACCCACGCAGCAACTTCGATGGTTTGCTCATCGCGGCATCGACTCCGTTAAAACCTGATCTTCAGAGCATAGCGGATATCACTCGCAGACTTTGTATACAAAAATTGTCGATCAATGCAGCAATCGGTTACCTTGGCCGTTCCATCCCCGGAGGCCTCCCGCGTGCTGATCCTCAAATTACTGCTGATCCCCGCTTTTCTGCTGCTGATTTCTCTCGCCGGCAAGCGCTGGGGACCGAGCGTGGCCGGGTGGCTGTCGGGGCTGCCGGTGGTGGTCGGGCCGATTCTGTTTTTCCTCGCCATCGAACAGGGGCCGCAGTTTGCCGCGCAATCGGCGGTGGCGGCGCTGTCAGCGATGTTCGCCATGATCGCCTTCTGCATCACCTACGCGCAGGTGGCGCAGCGGGCGAACTGGCCGTTGGCGCTGACGGCGTCACTGTCGGTGTGGGCGGTACTGGCGCTGGTGTTGTCGTTGATTCCGTCGTCACTGACGTTCTCGGTCGCTGCGGCGGCGATTGCCCTGCTCGCCGCGCCGTACCTGTTTCCCGACGTGCAGCCGGTGCTGAACGGCCCGGCGCCGAAGTCGGACAAACTGCTCTGGCGGATGATTGCCGGCGCGGCGCTGACGCTGCTGGTGACCATGCTTGCGAGTACCGTGGGCGAGCGCTGGAGCGGCTTGCTCGCGGTGTTCCCGGTGCTCGGCAGTGTGATGGCGGTATTCTCTCAGCAGACTCGTGGCCCAGCGTTTACCGCGGCATTGCTGCGGGCGACGGCGACCGGCATGTACTCGTTCTCGGCATTTTGCCTGGTGACGGCGCTGACTCTGCCGAGTCTCGGCCTCAGCGGATTCATCGCCGGTGTCGCGGTGTCGGTGGCGATGCTCGGGGTCACCCGCAAGTTGCTGGCCCGACCGACTCCCGCCAAAAGCCCACAACCTCAAGGCTGACGCAAACGCCTGACAAACCGCGCTGGAATGCCAGGCATGCTCCGTGGGATCATCGCCGCCCTGGCGCGACCATCCCTCGGAGATTCACATGTCATTGCTCAGCAAGAAAGCCGTCGTCCTGTTGCTGGCGGCGGTCGCCGGCCTCGGCGCCCTCAACGCCCAGGCAGCCAAGCCCAAGGAAAAGGCCTCGACCAACAACGTGTCGATGCTCGACGGCAAGTTCACCTTCGTCCTGCCCAAAGGCTTCACCGCCGACCCGCTGCCGGCCGGGCCAACCGGTGCCAAGGGCACGATGTACACCAATCAGGCGACCAAGACCGTGGTCATCGCCGCGGAAAACCAGATCGCCGGCGGCGCCAGCGTCAAGGACAACGACAACGAATTTCTCGATGGCAGCCTGGCGAGTTTCATTGATGATCAACGCAAGGCTCTGCCGGATTTCAATAAGCTCAGTGAAAAAAGCCTGACCCAGAAAAGCAGCGGCCTCGGGGTGCGTCAGGTCGACAGCACCGCCACTCAGGGCGGCGGCCAGACCCTCAATACCACCCTGCTCGCCGCCTCCGGCAAGCGCATGGCGCTGGTTCAGGTGATTTCCCGGGCCAGCGACAAGAGCGGTCACGATGCGCTGGTGAAAACCATCCTCAAGGACAAGTGATCCTTACGGATTGAGTTGCTGCAGCCAAGCATTCAAGTCCCGCAGCTCGGCAGAACTGATGCTGTGGCCGACACCGGGATAAGCGTGAAACTCGGGTTTGTAGGCAAGTTTTTGCAGCAGCGCATTGGCTTCGGTGCCGTCGCGGTATGGCACCCGATCATCGGCAGTGCCATGGCCGATGAAGATCTTCAGCGGCAACGGTTGTTGCTGCGCCTGGAGCTCGGTTTTCAATACCGGCAACAGCCGTCCGCTCAACGCCGCGATGCCACCGACCGCCACGGGCGGACGCAAGCCCACCTCGTACGTCATCATCGCGCCCTGGCTGAAGCCGATCAGGTACACCTTGTCCGGGCTGGCGTGATATTTCTTCGCCGCCTGGGCGACAAACTCCCGCAGTTTCTGACCGCTGGCCTTCAGATCATCGGTCTCACCGTTGTAGGCGCCTTCGCCTTTTTTGCGAAACCACTGGAAACGCCCTTCGCCCAACGCCAGCGGCGCCTGCACCGAAAGGTAGTTGTACTGCGCCGGCAGCTGAAACTTCATACCGATCAGATCGGCTTCGTTACTGCCGTAACCGTGCAGAAAAATCACCAGCGGCCGAGTGTTCGCGTCCGGGTGAACCTGTTCGATGTATTTCAGTGGCAAATCGCTTTGCAGCGTGGTTTGCGCGTGGACGGCGCTGGACGCCAGCAGGGTTAACAGGGCAAACGCCTTCAACATAGAGCCTTCCTTCGCGGAGTGTCGGGTTCGGAGGCAGCCTAACATTGTCTGAAAGGTGTGGTGTCGCGGATGCCGCCATCGCTGGCAAGCCAGCTCCCACAGTGAGCGGTGGTGCTCACAAAACCTGTGGGAGCTGGCTTGTCAGCGATGAGGCCAGCAGAAACACCGAAGATCTGTCAGTCGTTGATCAGCTTGCCCACCCGAATCGGCTCACGCCCCGCCACCTTGGCCTGCCAGATCCCCGGCTGGGTGTAGCGCCCGCGATCAATCGCAAACAGCACGCCGCTGGTGCCGGCGCGGACGGTGGTCAGCCGGTCATTCAACGGATCCACCACTTCGAACAGCGCATCCCCCTGCTCGACCCACTCCCCGGCATTGCGCAGGAAACTGACCACGCCATGGTGCGGCGCGAACAGGTATTCGGTGCCTTCGAACGGCATGCCTTCGCAGCATTCGCTCGGCGCCGCCGGCCATTCGCCGCTAATGAAACCCTGCTCGGCGAGAAAGCCGAGAATCGCTTCACAATTGGCCTGCGCCTGATCGACCCGCGTGTCGCCCATGCTGCCCAGTTCAAGGGTGGTGGCGAGGTTCGCCGGAGGAATCGCCGCACTCGGAAACGCTCGGGCCAGACGCAGCCACGGCGATGAGCACGACTCATCGAACGAACTGCCACCGGAGTCTTCGCACAACAAGGCCACGCCGGCCTTCAGTCGCGCCGCCAGCGATTGCCAGCGCGGCCAGTGTTGCGGCAATGCGTAAATGTGAATCGCCGCGTCGAAATCGCAATGCAGATCGAGGGTGATGTCGGCGTCGCAGGCATGGCGCAGCAGCAAGCGGTGCAGCGCTTCCAGTTGCGAGGCCGGAGCTGGCAACTCATCGAGCACCTGGCCCATGGTCTGGCGGATCAGCGCGATGTTGGCCTCGGCGTCGCTGCCCAGTTGCTCACCGATTCGCGCCGCCACCGGCGCACTGAGTTCAACAAACGCGCGGTTGAAATTCTTCCCGCTGCCCAACTCGAAGCGCCCCATGTGGCTGCCTTGCAGATGCTGGTCGAGGCCAATCGGGTTGGCCACCGGTACCAGCTCGATCACGCCTTGCAGACGGCCCTGCTGTTCCAGAGCATTGAGGCGTTGCTTGAGTTCCCACGCGGTGCGCATCCCCGGCAGTTCGTCGGCGTGCAGGCTGGCCTGGATGTACACCTTGCGGCTGCCCGCGCCGTAACGGAAGACGCTGAGGGAACGTTCGCTGCCCAGATGGCTCCAGGGCAGGACATGGTCGATGCGTTGCATGGGTAACTCCTGAAAATTGAATCGGCGAAAATCCCCTGTGGGAGCGGGCTTGCTCGCTCCCACAGGGGATCTTTGTCTCAGAAAGAGAGCATAAAAAAAGTGGCCACCGCGCAAACGGGACCACTTTTTTCTACAGCGTATTAATGGCCGTACACGTCAAAGTCGAAGTACTTGTCCTGGACTTTCTTGTACTCGCCATTGGCGCGGATTTCGGTGATGGCCTTGTTGAATTTCTCGGCCAGCTCGGTATCGCCCTTGCGCACCGCGATGCCCGCGCCGCCGCCGAAGTACTTGGCGTCTTCGTAGGTCGGGCCGACGAATTCGAAGCCTTTGCCGGCGTCGGTCTTCAGGAAACCGTCGCTGAGGTTGACCGAGTCGGCGAGCATCGCGTCGAGACGACCGGATTTCATGTCGAGGTTGGCTTCCTGTTGCGAGCCGTAGCGCACCACTTCAAACCCGGCGTCCTTGGCCATGTCGGTGGCATAGCGGTCGTGAGTACTGGCGCGCAGCACGCCGACTTTCTTGCCCTTGAGCTCGGTCAGCGGGTCTTTGACACCGGAGCCTTCCTTCATCACGAAGCGCGCCGGGGTGTGGTAGTACTTGATGGTGAAATCGACGTTTTTCTTGCGGTCATCCGTAATGGTCATCGAGGACAGGATTGCGTCGATCTTCTTCACTTTGAGTGCCGGGATCAGGCCGTCGAATTCCTGCTCGACCCACACGCATTTGACATCCATCTGTTTGCACAGGGCATCGCCGATATCGACGTCGAACCCGGTGAGTTTGCCATCAGCGGTTTTCATCGAGAATGGCGGGTAAGCGGCTTCGATCCCCAGACGAATCGGTTTGGCGTCTTCGGCCACTGCGGTCAGGGACAACATCGACAGTGCCAGGGCACCGAACATCACTAGCTTCTTCATTTATTACTCCTGTGTGCGGAGGCTTTTATTGGCAGCTTTCGATTGGCGTTCGGTCATGGCCATTGAGCAGCAAAAACCGACGTGGCCGGCAGTCTATGGCGGCGCGCACAGGGCAAATTGTGTTTAGGCGACAAATACTTACAGAAAATCGGCGCACGAATTGACCGGGATCAACGGTGCGCCGACATGGTGCAAAGGCTGTAGGACAAACTCCGATTCTGCTCAGGAAATGGCTGAAAAAACTGTCAGCATTCGCAGGCAATGACAACTCGGGCAGGCTGTTCGACACTCAGCGAAAAACCCTCATCCAGCCAGCCGGTCACGCCGCCAATCATCTCCTTGACCGGGTAACCCAACGCCGCCAGTTTCACCGCAGCCTTGTTGGCGCCGTTGCAGTGCGGGCCGGCGCAATAGACCACGAACAACGTGCTCGTCGAATACTCCGCCAGGCCTTCGGCGGTCAGCAAGCGGGTCGGAATGTTGATCGCGCCCGGCACGTGACCGCGCTCGAACGCCAAAGGCCCGCGCACATCGACCAGGACAAAATCGACTTCACCGGCCTCCTGGCTGCTGTACACGTCAGAACAATCGGTTTCAAACGTCAGACGGTTGCTGAAATGCATCAGGGCAATGGCCGACGGTGCGGCAGGAATTTCGCGAACCAGGCTGGTCATGTTGTGTGGCTCCTTCATCTGTTGGGGTGTGAGCAGACTTTATCGGGCCGGCACTTGGCGCTACAGTGGCGCGCAAGACACTCACCGGGAATTTTCCGCCAAATGCCTGACTCACCTGGATTGGTCGCGATTCTGGCCTACGATGGCCTCTGTACCTTCGAGTTCGGCATTGCCGTGGAGATTTTCGGCCTGCCCCGGCCGGAGTTCGATTTCCCGTGGTACGAGCACCGCATCGTCGCCGTCGATCAAGGGCCGATGCGCGCCATGGGCGGGATTCACGTATTGGCCGACGGCGGCCTGGAGCTGCTGGCGCAGGCGCGCACCATCATCATTCCCGGTTGGCGCGACCGCGAGGCCCCGGTGCCGCCGGCGCTGATTGACGCCTTGCGACAGGCCCACGCCCAGGGTGCGCGGTTGCTGTCAATTTGCTCAGGGGTGTTTGTGCTGGCCGCCAGTGGCTTGCTCGACGGCCACGGTGCGACCACCCACTGGCGCTACACCGATGAACTGGCGCGACGCTACCCGGCGATCGCGGTCAATCCGGATGTGCTTTACGTCGACTCCGGACAGTTGATCACCTCGGCGGGCAGCGCCGCCGGGATCGATGCCTGCCTGCATCTGCTGGCACGGGACTTCGGCACCCAGGTCGCCAATTCAGTGGCCCGGCGTCTGGTGATGTCGCCGCAACGCACTGGCGGTCAGGCACAGTTCATCCCGACGCCGGTCAGCGCGACGCCGCGCAACGACTTGTCGCGGGTGATGCAGTGGGCCCGCGAGCGCTTGCACCAACCGCTGGAAGTGCGCGATCTGGCCAGCGAAGCGGCGATGAGCGAGCGCACCTTTCTGCGCCGTTTCACCGAGGCCAGCGGGCAATCGCCCAAAGCGTGGCTGCAACACGAGCGACTGGCTCGGGCGCGGGAGTTACTGGAGAGCAGCGTGTACAACACCGAGCAGATCGCCCAGCGCTGCGGTTATCGCTCGGTGGAAAGTTTTCGCGTGGCGTTTCGCAGCGTGGTCGGGGTGCCGCCGTCGGTGTATCGGGAGCGGTTTGGGCGTGGGGTCAAGGCCATTTCCTGAGGTGAATTTCCGGACGCCATCGCTGGCAAGCCAGCTCCCACAGGTTTTGCGTCGTACACACCACCTTATTTCAACTCAGAAACCTGTGGGAGCCGGGCTTGCCCGCGATGAGGCCTGCACCGACAGCCTACAAATCAAGGCTTGCGCAACAGATAGGTATCCATGATCCACCCATGCTCGGCCCGCGCCGCTTTGCGCGTGCGCTCGATCTCGTCTGCCACATCTTTGAGCTTGCCGCTGATCAGAATCTCATCCGGCGTGCCCAGGTAGGCGCCCCAGTAAATCTCTGTCTGCTGATCCGCCACATGGTGGTAGGAATTTTCCGCATCGAGCATCACCACCAGGCTATCCGTGTCACTCACCTGCCCCGCCGCCAGACGCCGGCCAGTGGTGATTTCGATTGACCGGCCAATGCTGTTCAACGGCACCTTATGCTGCGCCGCCAACGCCTGAACGCTGGTTATCCCGGGGATCACTTCAAACTCGAAAGCACAGCGACCTGACACCAGAATCGCCTGCAGGATACGAATCGTGCTGTCGTACAACGCCGGGTCGCCCCACACGAGGAATCCGCCGCACTGCTCGTCAGCCAATTCTTCATTGATCAGTTGTTCGAAGGTTTCTTGCTTGGCGCGATTCAGATCATCGACCGCGCGGGTGTAGTCCACTTCGCCGCGCTCGCGCTCCGGGCTGTGGGCTTCGACGAAGCGATACCCAGGGTCGGTGATGTAGCGCGCACAGATGTCGCGCCGCAGATCGATCAGTTTGTCCTTGCTCGGGCCTTTGTCCATCAGAAAGAACACGTCGACCTGATTCAGCGCCTTTACCGCCTGCATGGTGATGTAGTCGGGATTTCCGGCGCCGATGCCAATCACTAGCAGTCGTTTCATCACAGTGCTCCCGCAAGATCGATACTCGCCAAGCGTAGCCGCCAGATGCCGTTGAACCGCAGTTCAACCATGGACAACGGTTCAACATCAATGGCGTTGAACGCCGCGCCCTGTAACACCTGCATCAGTGCCGCACGCACCACAAACGGATGGGTGACGGCGACGATGTGCCCCGATACGCCTTGCAGACTGGTCAGCCATGCCGCCACGCGTTCGCTCAACTGCATTACCGACTCGCCACCATGCGGTGCCGCCTGCGGATCATTGATCCACGCCTGCAAGGCCTCGGCCTCGCGCACTTGCAGATCCTTGATCGCTTGCCCGTGCCAGCGCCCCAAATCGCAATCGCGCAGCGCTTCGTCCACTTGCGGCGCCGCACCGAACCACTCGGCAGTCTGGCGCGTACGCAATTCCGGCCCGCACAACAAACGACTGGCGCTGGCGAACTTCGCGGCCAACGCGCCGATCGCGAATGGCGAATTTTCAACAGGCTCGTTCGTAGGAAAGCGCGACAATTTCTGTGCGACGGTTCGCGCGTGGCAAATCAAAGTCAAACGGGTGGACTGCACAGGATTTCACTCGATGAACATCAGCTGAATCGGCGGTAAATCGCCGGTCTTGTGGCAATTGTGCCGTAACCCGGTCGCTTCAGGGGATCTCGTGAACCTCCAGCCCAGTACTCTGAAGTAGAAAAAGCGGCAATGTCTGACACGCTTGGAGGCAATGGACTACAAGAGGCACAGACTCAGGTGTAGCCCTTGTTACTCAGGGTTGTGAGCTTATTTAAACGTCGAATCGCCAACGCTAAAAATTCACTAGACATGTAACCTGAGTTACATAAATACTGTTTTAACGGATTGTGAAACGAATTCAACACCCCCCCCTTCATCCAGCAGGAGCCCGGATGCCCCCTCTCAGAGACTTGATCACCGACCCCGGCCTGGAACTGACGCCGTCGGAGCGCAAAGTGATTCGCGCCCTGCTCGACCAGTATCCACGCAACGGCCTGGGTCCGATGGCGCGTCTGGCCGAACACGCCGGCGTCAGCGATCCGACCATCGTGCGGCTGGTGAAGAAGCTCGGATTTGGCGGTTATGCCGAGTTTCAGGACGCCCTGCTCAGCGACATGGACCACCGCCTGCGTTCGCCGCGCACCCTGTTGCAGCCACGCTCGCACCTCAATAAAGACGATGCCTGGGGCCATTATCTGGCTGACAGCCAACGCCTGCTGGTGGAAACCCAGGTTCTGACGCAACCCGAAGACGTGCGCATTCTGCTCGACTGGCTGCTCGATACCCGGCACCAGATCTACTGCTTCGGCGGGCGCTTCAGCAGCCTGATGGCCAACTACCTGCTCAACCACTTGCGCCTGCTGCGACCCGGCTGCTTTGCGCTGGAAGACAACGCGCAACTGCCCGACCGCCTGTTCGATCTGCAACGCCAGGACGTGGTGCTGCTGTTCGACTACCGCCGCTACCAGTCCCAGGCCCTGCGGGTGGCCTCGGCGGCGAAGAACAACAACGCGCGGGTGGTGCTGTTCACCGACATCTATGCCTCGCCACTGCGTGAACTGGCTGACCTGATCATCAGTGCTCCGGTGGAATCGGCCTCGCCGTTCGACACCATGGTGCCGGCGCTGGCCCAGGTCGAGGCGCTGATTGCCTGCCTGACCCTGCGCAGCCCCGATCTGGCCGATCGCCTGGAAGGCATCGACGCCCTGCGCAACGACTTCAACACCCACCTGCTGGAGGATAAATAAGGATGTTCAGTCTTCCCCACCGCTCGCCGCGGGATTTGCCGTTCGTCACCGGTCACACCGCTCTGTTGCTGGTGGACATGCAGCGTGCCTGGCTCGAACCGCAGTTCGACCCGCACCTGAACGGCCCGGATGCCGAGTATTTCCTGACCCGCGCGCACATGCAGGTGGTGCCCAACCAGCGCCGCTTGCTCAGTGCCTTTCGCGAAGCGCGGCAGAATGTGCTGCACACGATTATCGAAAGCTTGACCGTCGACGGTCGCGACCGCTCGCTGGATCACAAACTGTCGGACATGCACTTGCCCAAGGGCAGCACCCAGGCGCGGATCATCGACGACCTGACCCCGGTGGAAAACGAAATCGTGTTGCCGAAAACCTCGTCCGGGGTGTTCAACTCGACCAACATCGATTACGTCCTGCGTAACCTCGAAACCCGCCACCTGATCATTGCCGGCATCGTCACCGACCAGTGCGTCGACATGGCCGTGCGCGATGCCGCCGACCGTGGCTATCTGGTGACGCTGGTCGAAGACGCCTGCGCCACCTACACCCCGGCGCGGCATGACGCCTGCCTGAACGCGATCAAGGGTTACTGCTGGATCACTGACACACAAACCGTGCTCGGCCGCTTGCAGGAGATGCGTCCATGAGTGAGCGCCTGACGCCGTTGCCGATGACCACCATCGTCACCACCGACCTGATCGGCATCACCCGTGGCCGCTCGTTTCCCACCGATCAGCTGGAACATTATCAAGCGGCCGGGTGCGGCTGGGTGCCAGCCAACAGCGCACTGACGCCTCAGGACATCATCGCCTCGACCAACCCATGGGGCGCTTATGGTGATTTGCGGTTGATTCCCGATCTGGCCAGTCGCGTGACGGTCGGTAATGGCCCGGACGCCGCAGCACCGGCGCTGGACTTCATCCATGGCGACATCCGCGAGACCGATGGCCGGCCGTGGAGCGCTTGCCCGCGCACGTTGTTGCGCGATGAAATCGAGCGCTATCGCGACGACCTCGGTTTGCAGGTCAACGCGGCGTTCGAACACGAATTCAACCTGCATGCCGGTTTTGCCGAGCATCTGGCGTTTTCCCTTGAAGCCCAGCGGCAGGGGGCCGAGTTCGGCGGCTGGCTGCTCAGCGCGCTGCGCGCGGGTGGCGTTGAGCCGGAAATGTTCCTGCCCGAATACGGCAAGCACCAATACGAAATCACCTGCCGGCCGACCCTCGGCGTGGCGGCGGCGGATCGTGCGGTCAACGTGCGCGAGATCACCCGCGAAATCGCCCGACAAATGGGCGTCGACGTCAGTTTCGCGCCGAAAACCAAGGCTGACGCGGTGTGCAACGGCGTGCACCTGCACATCAGCCTGCTCGACCTGCAAGGTCTGCCACTGCTCTACGACGCCGGCACCAGCAACGGTCTGTCGACCCTCGGCCAGCATTGGGCCGCAGGGATCCTGCATTACCTGCCGGCGCTGTGTGCGTTCACCGCGCCGACACCGGTGTCGTACGAGCGTTTGCAGCCACACCACTGGAGCGCGTCCTATGCGTGTCTGGGGCAGCAGAACCGTGAAGCGGCGCTGCGCATTTGTCCGACCGTGAGCCTGGGCGGCAAATCCGTGGCGGCGCAGTACAACCTGGAATTCCGCGCCATGGACGCCACCGCCTCGCCGCATCTGGCAATGGCCGCGCTGCTGATTGCCGGCCGGCTGGGCATCGAACAGCGTCTGGCGCTGAACGCGATCACCGATGAAATTCCCGATTCACTCAACGACGAGCAACGCAAGGCCCGGGGCATTGTGGCCCTGCCCGCCTCGCTGGCCCAGGCGCTGGATTGCCTGCGTGACAGTGCAGCCTTCAATCAATGGCTGCCCAAGCCGTTGCTCGACACGTACCACGCCCTTAAAACCGAGGAACTGGCGCTGACGGAACAGCTCTCGCCCGCTGACCTGTGTGAGCACTATGCACGCCTGTACTGAATCCGCCGAGCTGGGGTTGTACACCCGCCCGGTCTACAACCTGAGCCGCGAAGATTCATCGCATCCGTTGATCCTCGTGTGCGAGCACGCCAGCCGCTACATCCCCGAGGCCCTGAACAATCTGGGCCTGGACGATGCAGCCGCGCGCGAGCACATCGCCTGGGACATCGGCGCATTGCAACTGGCCGAAAAGCTCTCGGAGACACTCGGCGCGACACTGTTGAGCGCCAACTATTCACGGCTGCTGATCGACCTCAATCGGCCCCGGCATGCCCCCGACAGCATTCCGGGGCAGAGCGAGATTTATCAGGTGCCCGGTAACCGCGAGCTGGACGAAGCCACGCGCGAATACCGGCGCCAGACCCTGTTCAAACCGTTTCACGCCCGGCTTCAGACCCTGATCGACCAGCGCGTTGCACAAGGCCAAGCAGTACGGGTAGTGGGGATTCACAGTTTTACCCCGGTGTATTACGGCCAGCCGCGCTCACTGGAAGTCGGCGTGCTGTTCGGTCAGGCCGGCGCCTATGCGCAACGGGTGATCGATGGCCTCGGCCAGCACCCGCTGAACGTCGCGGGCAACCAGCCGTACCGGGTTGATCCGCTGGGCGACATGACCGTGCCGGTGCATGGCGATGCCCGGGGGCTGGAATCGGTGTTGATCGAAGTGCGCAACGATCTGCTGCGCAGCCCCGAAGCGGTATCGTTGTGGGCCGAGCGCCTGGCGCCGCTGCTGTAAAGAATGCTGCAAGACTGCTGACGCTGTAACGATGGATCGACATAACAACTAAAAACGCTGGATAGGCTGACAAGGAGTTGCGCTTCATGGAAATAGAAGAGTTCGGCTACAAACAGGAGTTGAAACGTAGCCTGACACTGACCGACCTGGTGGTGTACGGGATGATCTTCATGATCCCCATCGCCCCCTTCGGCGTGTATGGCTACGTGAATGCCGAGGCGCCCGGGATGGTGCCGCTGGCCTACATCATCGGCATGGTCGCGATGCTGTTCACCGCGCTGAGCTACGGCAGCATGGCCAAGGCGTTTCCGGTCGCCGGTTCGGTGTATTCCTACGCGCAACGCGGCCTCAATCAACACGTCGGCTTCATCGCCGGCTGGCTGATGCTGCTCGACTACCTGCTGATTCCACCGCTGCTGTACGTCTACGCGGCGATGGCCCTGAACCATCTGTACCCGGACATTCCGAAGGTCGGCTTCATTCTGGCGTTTCTGGTCAGTGCAACCTTCGTCAACCTGCGCGGCATCACCTTTACCGCACGGATGAACATCATCTTCCTGCTGGCACAGCTGGTGGTGCTGGGGATTTTCCTGTTCTACGCCTGGAACGCCCTGCACAATGGCGGCGGCAACGGCGAGCTGACCCTGGCGCCGCTGTATCACCCGGAAACGTTCAATTTCGCCCTGCTGATGCAAGCGGTGTCGATTGCCGTGCTGTCGTTCCTTGGCTTCGATGCGATCTCGACCCTCGCCGAAGAAATCAAAGGCGATCCGGGCCGCAGCGTCGGCCGCGCAGCGTTGATCACGCTGGTGGTGATGGGCGTGATTTTCGTCGTACAGACCTGGATCGCCACCGATCTGGCCGCCGGCATGGGCTTCAAGTCCGCCGACACCGCGTTCTATGAAATCGCCGAAATCGCCGCTGGCAGCTGGCTGGCCACCCTGACCGGTGTCGCCACGGCGCTGGCCTGGGGCGTCGCGGTGGCGATCACCTCGCAAGCGGCAGTGTCGCGCCTGCTGTTCGGCATGGCCCGCGATGGCAAGTTGCCAAAAGTCCTGGCCAAGGTGCACCCGAAGCACAACACCCCGTACCTGAGCATTTATCTGGTGGCAGTGCTGTCGCTGGTGATTTGCTACCTGTTCATCAATTCGGTCGACACCCTGACTTCGCTGGTCAACTTCGGTGCCCTCAGCGGTTTCATGCTGCTGCACCTGACAGTGATCAACTACTACTGGCGTCGGCAGAAGTCCGGTCAGGTCGTACGCCATCTGATCTGTCCGGTGATCGGCTTCATCATCGTCGCCGCCATCATGTACAACATGGGCGTCGATGCGCAGAAACTCGGCCTGATCTGGATTGCGCTGGGTCTGGTGTACCTGTTCTTCCTGAACAAGCTCGGCGCCAGCACAGCGCTGCCTGACCCGAGCAATGGCTGACAAGAAAAAGAGCGGCGTCTGACATCAAATCAGGCGACCGCCGCTTTAAAGCGTGGCAACCGACAGTGATAGTCAGGTTCGGTGGGATCACCGGACCCTTTGATACAGGAGTGCATCCATGCTGGTCTTACGCCCAGTCGAGACAACCGACCTGCCGCAATTGCAGCAGCTGGCCCGCGACAGCCTGGTCGGCGTCACGTCGCTGCCTGACGACGTCGAACGCCTGCGCGAAAAAATCGCCGGCTCCTGTGCCTCGTTCGACAACGACATTCAGGCGCAAGGCCCGGAGAACTACTTCTTCGTGCTGGAAGACCTCGACACTCAACGGCTGGTCGGTTGCTCGGAGATCCTCGCCACGGCCGGTTTCAACGAACCGTTCTACAGCTTGCGCAATCGCCACTTCACCAGTGCTTCGCGGGAACTGAACATCGAGCACGGGGTGCCGGCGTTGTCACTGTGTCACGACCTCAGTGGACACACGCTATTGCGCGGGTTTCACATCGACAACGCACTGGTGCGCAGCGCCTTTTCCGAATTGCTGTCGCGGGCACGGCTGCTGTTCATCGCCGCTCACGCACAACGTTTCGCCGATGCGGTGATCACCGAGATCGTCGGCTATAGCGATGAGAACGGTCATTCGCCGTTCTGGGACGCACTGGGCAAGCACTTCTTCGACCTGCCCTACGTCGAGGCCGAGCGCCTGTGCGGTCTGCAAAGCCGCACGTTTCTCGCCGAACTGATGCCGCAATACCCGATTTACGTACCGATGCTGCCTCCGGCAGCACAGGAGTGCATCGGCCGGATTCACCCGGACGGTCAGGAAGCCTTCGACATCCTCGAACGCGAAGGCTTTGAAACCAACAGCTACATCGATCTGTTCGACGCCGGTCCGACCCTGTATGCGCGCACCGCGAACATCCGATCGATCGCCCGTAGCCAGACCGCCAGCGTGCGCGAGCAGGCGCAGATCGACGCCCGTGGCCGTTACCTGTTGAGCAACGACGCGCTGCACGGTTTCCGGGCCATCGTCGCCGAATTGGATTACCAGCCCGATCAACCGCTGTCGCTGACGCCGGCCCTGTGCGCGGCGCTGAAGGTCACCGATGGCTGCACGATCAGGCTGACCGCCCTGTGAACCGCGCCCGGTTGCATACCCAACGACAGTGCCCGAACCGGCGCGTACAAGGAGTTACCGCATGATCGTCCGTCCGGTCAAAGTCAGCGACCTGCCAGCACTGATGACTCTGGTGCAACAGGCCGGCCCGGGGTTCACCACCCTCCCGGCCAATGAGGATCGCCTCGCCCACCGGGTGCGTTGGGCCCAGCGCGCGTTTTCCGGACAAGTGGAACGGGCCGACGCCGATTATCTGTTCGTGCTTGAAGATGACGACCTGCGGGTGGTCGGCGTCAGCGCCCTGACCGGCGCGGTAGGCCTGCGCGAGCCTTGGTACAACTACCGAGTCGGCCTGACCGTGAGTTCGGCACCGGATCTGGGCATTTCGCGGCAGATCCCCACACTGTTTCTCAATAACGAGCTGACCGGCCAGTCGGAACTGTGTTCTCTGTTCCTTCAGCATGAGCAACGCCATGGCAACAATGGCCGGCTGCTGTCGCTCGGGCGGCTCCTGTTCGTAGCCGAGTTTCCGCAACTGTTTGGCGAGAAGATGATCGCCGAACTGCGCGGCAGTGCCGATGAACTCGGCTGCTCGCCGTTCTGGGACAGTCTGGGCCGGCATTTCTTCCAGATGGACTTCAGCCATGCTGACCACTTATCGGGTCTGGGCAACAAGTCGTTCATCGCCGAACTGATGCCGCGCCAGCCGTTGTACACCTGCATGCTCACCGAACAGGCACAGGCGGCCATCGGCCAGGCGCATCCCAATACCGAGCCCGCGCTGAAGATCCTGCGCGAAGAAGGATTTGTGCATAAGGGCTACATCGACATCTTCGACGGTGGCCCGGTGATCGAAGCACCGATCGGCAACATTCGTACCGTGCGCGACAGCCTGGCGCTGACCCTGAGTCTCGGCACGCCGGACGATCAGGCACCGTTGTGGCTGATCCACAACCGGCGCCTGGAGAACTGCCGCATCACCGTGGCCCCCGGTCGTCTGGTCGGCAATACCCTGGTGGTCGATCGCCTCACCGCCAAGCGCCTGCAACTGCAACCGGGCAATTCGGTGCGCGCCGTGCTGCTGCCCAGGCAACAGCAACAGGCGGTAGCGGCCTGATCTGCGGTTTAGCCAGTGAAAATCCGCTGACTGCCGATGAAACCTTTCAGCCGCTGGATCCTTCATCAACGCCTCACTCGCAAATTCGTCATGAACCTTGACCCATTCGCGTGATAGCCTTTTCATTCTTCGGCGTTGACACCTTTGCTCAAGCCGTTCCATTCCTTTGTATTGGTGGAACTCGTATGACCAGGCTTTCCCATCAAGATTTGCGCCGTAACTTCCGTCAATTGCTGGCTTCCGACACCTGCTACCACACCGCCTCGGTGTTCGACCCGATGTCCGCGCGCATTGCCGCAGACCTGGGTTTTGAAGTGGGGATCCTCGGCGGCTCCGTGGCCTCGCTGCAGGTGCTGGGCGCCCCCGACTTTGCCCTGATCACCCTCAGCGAATTCGCCGAACAGGCCACCCGCATCGGCCGCGTTGCCCAGTTGCCAGTGATCGCCGACGCCGACCACGGTTACGGCAACGCCCTCAACGTGATGCGCACCATCGTCGAACTGGAACGCGCCGGCGTCGCCGCCCTGACCATCGAAGACACCCTGCTGCCGGCGCAATTCGGCCGTAAGTCCACCGACCTGATCTCGGTCGCCGAAGGCGTCGGCAAGATCCGCGCGGCGCTGGAAGCCCGGGTCGATTCGGAAATGGCAATCATCGCCCGCACCAATGCCGGGATTCTGCCGAATCAGGAAATCATCAGCCGCACCAAGCAGTATCAGGCCGCCGGTGCCGACGGCATCTGCATGGTCGGGGTGCAGGACTTCGATCAGCTCGAGCAAATCGCCGAACACCTGACGGTCCCGCTGATGCTGGTGACCTACGGCAACCCGGCGCTGCGCGACGACAAGCGCCTGGCCGAACTCGGGGTGCGCGTGACCATCGACGGCCACGGCGCCTACTTCGCCGCGATCAAGGCGACCTACGACAGCCTGCGCGAACAACGCCAGATCTTCACCCAGGCCTCGGACCTGAGCGCCACCGAGCTGACGCACACCTACACCCAGCCTGAGGATTACATTCTGTGGGCGAAGGAATACATGAGCGTCAAGGAATAAGCTGCGGTCAGGACTGGCCTCTTCGCGAGCAAGCTCGCTCCCACAGTGGATCTTCAGTGAACACAGCATTGGTGT
>NZ_JARVST010000026.1:0-91864 GCF_030209055.1 Pseudomonas sp. lyk4-TYG-107 | reverse complement strand
CAGCGAAGGAACCCCGAGCCCCAGCGAGCGGGCCGAACGCAGGAGCAAGCCTTTTCGGTTACCTTTTCGGCGTCTGGAAAAGGTGACTCGCCGTAAGGGCGAAACCGCCAGCCGCCACACCCAAAAAAACGGATATCCCCCCAAAACCCCAAGAACATGGTCGGCCCAAAGGCCGCCAAGTCCAAAGCGTGACGCCTGTCAAAACCCTGAACGCACAAGCAGAAACACCGCCCCCCATTGAAACCACCCAAAGCCTGCCCCATCTAAGACCCATACCCCATTGCGCAGGTGCCCCATGAGCGACCAGCAAGAATTCCCGGACAACCCAGACGACTACACCGAAGCCGAACACATCGAACACACCTCATCCGGCAAAGGCCTGGCCCTGCCCGGCCAGAACCTGCCGGACAAGGTCTACGTCATCCCGATCCACAACCGCCCGTTCTTCCCGGCCCAAGTGCTGCCGGTCATCGTCAACGAAGAACCCTGGGCCGAAACCCTCGATCTGGTGAGCAAATCCGACCACCACTCCCTGGCCCTGTTCTTCATGGACACGCCCCAGGAAGACCCGCGCCACTTCAACACCGGCGCCCTTCCCGAATACGGCACGCTGGTGAAGGTGCACCACGCCAGTCGCGAAAACGGCAAATTGCAGTTCGTCGCCCAAGGCCTGAGCCGCGTGCGCATCAAGACCTGGCTCAAACACCACCGCCCGCCGTACCTGGTGGAAGTCGAATACCCGCACCAGCCGACCGAGCCGACCGACGAGGTCAAGGCCTACGGCATGGCGCTGATCAACGCGATCAAGGAACTGCTGCCGCTCAATCCGCTGTACAGCGAAGAGCTGAAGAACTACCTAAACCGCTTCAGCCCCAACGATCCGTCGCCGCTGACCGACTTCGCCGCCGCCCTCACTTCGGCGACAGGTAATGAACTGCAAGAAGTGCTCGACTGCGTACCGATGCTCAAGCGCATGGAAAAAGTCCTGCCGATGCTGCGCAAGGAAGTCGAAGTTGCGCGCCTGCAGAAAGAGATCTCCGCCGAAGTGAACCGCAAGATCGGCGAGCACCAACGCGAGTTCTTCCTCAAAGAACAGCTCAAGGTGATCCAGCAGGAACTCGGCCTGACCAAGGACGACCGCAGCGCCGACCTTGAACAGTTCGAACAACGCTTGGAAGGCAAAGTGCTGCCGGCACAGGTGCAGAAACGCCTCGAAGAGGAAATGAACAAACTGTCGATCCTCGAAACCGGCTCGCCAGAGTACGCGGTCACCCGCAACTACCTTGACTGGGCGACCTCGGTGCCGTGGGGCGTGTACGGCGAGGACAAACTCGATCTCAAGTACGCGCGCAAGGTACTCGACAAACACCACGCCGGCCTCGACGACATCAAGGACCGCATCCTCGAATTCCTTGCGGTCGGTGCCTATAAAGGCGAAATCAGCGGCTCCATCGTCTTGCTGGTCGGCCCTCCGGGCGTGGGTAAAACCAGCGTCGGCAAATCCATCGCCGAATCCCTTGGCCGGCCGTTCTACCGCTTCAGCCTCGGCGGCATGCGGGACGAAGCCGAGATCAAGGGCCACCGCCGCACCTACATCGGTGCGCAGCCGGGCAAACTGGTGCAGGCGCTGAAAGACGTCGAAGTGATGAACCCGGTGATCATGCTCGACGAGATCGACAAGATGGGCCAGAGCTACCAGGGCGACCCGGCGTCGGCGCTGCTGGAAACCCTCGACCCGGAACAGAACGTCGAATTCCTCGATCACTATCTCGACCTGCGCATGGACCTGTCGAAAGTCCTGTTCGTGTGTACCGCCAACACCCTGGATTCGATTCCCGGCCCATTGCTGGACCGCATGGAAGTGATTCGCCTGTCGGGCTACATCACTGAAGAAAAAGTCGCCATCGCCAAGCGTCACCTGTGGCCGAAACTGCTGGAAAAGGCTGGCGTGTCCAAGGGCAGCCTGAGCATCAGCGACAGCGCGCTCAAGGCCTTGATCGACGGTTACGCCCGTGAAGCCGGGGTGCGCCAGCTGGAAAAACAGATGGGCAAACTGGTGCGCAAAGCGGTGATGAAGCTGATCGACGACCCGAAAGCGGTGATCAAGCTTGGCCCGAAAGACCTCGAAGCCTCGCTGGGCCATCCGGTGTTCCGCAATGAACAAGTGCTGTCGGGCACCGGTGTGATCACCGGTCTGGCCTGGACCAGCATGGGCGGCGCGACCCTGCCGATCGAAGCCACGCGGATCCATACGCTCAACCGTGGTTTCAAACTCACCGGGCAACTGGGCGACGTGATGAAAGAGTCGGCGGAGATCGCCTACAGCTACGTCAGCTCGCACCTGAAACAGTTTGGTGGCGATGCGAAATTCTTCGACGAAGCCTTCGTCCACCTGCATGTGCCGGAGGGCGCCACACCAAAAGACGGCCCGAGCGCCGGCGTGACCATGGCCAGCGCCCTGCTCTCGCTCGCCCGCAATCAGCCGCCGAAGAAAGGCGTTGCGATGACCGGCGAACTGACGCTGACCGGGCATGTGCTGCCGATTGGCGGAGTGCGCGAGAAGGTGATTGCGGCGAGAAGGCAGAAGATTTTCGAACTGATCCTGCCGGAGCCGAACCGCGGCAACTTCGAGGAGTTGCCGGATTATCTGAAGGAAGGCATTACCGTGCACTTTGCCAAGCGCTTTGCGGATGTGGCGAAGGTGTTGTTCTGACTTAGACTGAGACGCTGTCAACCTCGATTGGCAGCGTTTCGCTTTATACTTTAAATACTGCACACCTATAGAGAAACGTTATTAAACACTGTTATTTATGACAGTAGACACTACGCCTGAAAAATCCCAAAACTAACCGGGCTGATTTTTTATAAATCCATCCCGGAGCAGGTATGAAAAAATCCACCACTCTACAGCCAGCCGCAGGCATATGGTTACTCGACATTGATCATGAAACTCTGTTCGCCGACAGCCTATATGGGACTATCCATAGCAATGTTGTCATCCTACAAGGCTCGCGCAGGTCGGATCGGACCGGTTTTGATTTCAGAATCGAGATTAAGGATAGCAAACTTGGTAATGGGCAGCAGGATTTGCCTCCGAATGGACTCTATGACTATCCGCTGGACAAAGAGCTCATCAAAGTCAGTTACAACGGTATTAAAGACAGCCAGAACTTTGTAGGCATCCCGCAAACTGGAAAAATAACGATATGCCTTGACCCGACAAAAAAACTTTACTTCGGACATCTGGACATTAAGTTTTTAGTCAATCAGGAACCGTTAAACATTAAAAGCATCTTCGGCATTCATATCTCCTAACAGGTTAACGCATTGCGGAATCTGCCGACGACAAGGGCAAGTTGTCGGCGAGATTCTGGCATCGTCCAATTAGCATCCGGTGCTACTTGAGTTATGCTCGCCGTTCGTCGTCAACGCCGGAGCCACTGAGCCTATGTCCGCCACTCGCCTGTTTGTCCCTCTCGCCCTCTCTTTGCTGGCCGCCTGCGCCACGCAGCCAAAACAGAACGTGACCGTGGAAAACCAGAGCGAATGCCCCGTGCAGTTGACCAGCGGACAAAACCTGATCGTGATGCTGCCGAGCAACCCGACCACGGGCTATCGCTGGGCAATTCAGGATTCCGCCGGCGGCGTGCTACATGCACTCAGCCCTGAGGTTTACAGCAGTCCGAAAGATTCCGGCATGGTCGGCGCGGGCGGTTTTTCCACCTGGCGCTTCCAGGCCTTTGCCACCGGCAACGGCCGCCTGCGCCTGACCTCGCAGCAGCCCTGGGAACCGGAAGTCGAGCCGGCAGAAACCTTCGACTGCGCCATTTCGGTGAACTGATCGTGGGCTGGCTGATTCTGGCGCTGATGGGCGCGGTGACGTTTCTCTACGGTGTGAGCACGCATGCGGCATTGCTCTGCCTGTTGGTCAAACCGTTACCGGTGCTGGCGCTGCTCGGCTGGCTGCACGATGCGCCACCCAGCGACTATCGGCGCTGGATCAGTTTGGGGCTGATTTTCTCTGTGCTCGGTGACGTGTTGCTGGCGTGGCCGGGGGATTTGTTTGTGTTTGGTCTGGGTGCGTTTCTGGTGGCGCATCTGGCGTATCTCAAGGCTTACCTCAGCGACTGCAAACGGCTGGCGCTTTTGCCGCTGGTGCTCGCGCTCGGCGTCGGCGCGGTGCTGCTGGGGATTTTGATTTCCAGTGGCCTCGGGCCGTTGCTAGTGCCAGTGCTCGTCTATGGCACCGCGATCAGCGCCATGCTCTGGCGCGCCCTCGCCCGCCTCGGCACCGATGTGCCCAAGCGCTCGGCGTTGCTGGCGGCGGCGGGTGCGCTGGCGTTCGTGTTCTCCGACAGTGTGATTGGCATTGATCGCTTTGTGGCGCCGTTTCATGCTGCGCCGTACGTGATCATCCTCAGTTACTGGCTGGGGCAGTGGGGGATTGCCGCTTCGGCGTTTTCCGTGAAACACCGCTAACTTTGTAGTGAGGGGATTTATCCCCGATGGGCTGCGCAGCGGCCCTGAAACCGGTCAATCAGGTATGTCAGACAGACCGCAGGCACAGATCTTGGGGCTGCTTAGCAGCCCATCGGGGATAAATCCCCTCGCCACGTCGGACAACCCAAGCATCCCGACGCCACTTTGGCTAAAATGCCGGCCTTTTCATCAACACCGCCGGAACCGCCGTGAGCAAAGAACCCGATCGCATTTTCGCCCAGCCGATGGCCCAGGTGCCTGACTTCGCCTTCAACGAGGACGTGGTGCGGGTGTTCCCGGACATGATCAAGCGCTCGGTGCCGGGTTACCCGACCATCGTCGAAAACCTCGGCGTACTCGCGGCGCAATTCGCTCAACCGAACAGCGTTCTGTACGACCTCGGTGCTTCGCTCGGCGCCGTGACTCAAGCCTTGCGCCGTCACGTGCGCACCGACGGTTGCCGGGTGATCGCGGTGGATAACTCGGCGGCGATGGTCGAACGCTGCCGCGAGTACCTGAACGGTCAGGATTCGATGTTCCAGGAGCTGCTCCCGGTCGAAGTGATCGAAGGCGACATTCTCGCGCTCGAATTCAAACCTGCCTCGGTGGTAGCGCTGAACTTCACCCTGCAATTCATCGCCCCGGATCAGCGCACCGCGTTGCTCTCGCGTATCCGCCAGTCGCTACTGCCCGGCGGTGCGTTGATCTTGTCGGAAAAACTGCGTTTCAACGATGCGCAAGAGCACGCGCTGCTCACCGACCTGCACGTCGCGTTCAAACGCGCCAACGGCTACAGCGAACTGGAAATTGCCCAGAAGCGCAGCGCCATCGAAAACGTCATGAAGCCCGACAGCCTCGAAGAACACCGCGAACGCCTGTTGGCCGCCGGGTTCTCGAAAGTCGTGCCGTGGTTCCAGTGTCTTAACTTTGCCTCGTTGATTGCCTTGCCATGATTGATCTGTCCCCCCTCGCCCGCCGTCTGGCCGGCACCCCGCTGGCCGACTGGGCCAACACCCTGCAAGGGCAACTCGACAAGAAAATGGAGAAAGGTCACGGCGATCTGGAGCGCTGGCAGAGCGCGCTGGACGCATTGCCGAAACTCCAGCCGACTGAAGTCGATCTGCTCAACGGCCTGAAACTCGACACCGACTGCGACGACGAAACCCGCGCACAAATGCGCACCGCGCTGATGGGCCTTTCGCCGTGGCGCAAGGGGCCGTTCGACCTGTTCGGCGTGCATGTCGACACCGAATGGCGCTCGGACTGGAAGTGGTCGCGGGTGGCCCCGCATCTGGATCTCAAGGGCAAGCGCATCCTCGACGTCGGTTGCGGCAACGGTTACTACATGTGGCGCATGCTCGGCGCCGGTGCCGACAGCGTGATCGGCGTCGATCCGAACTGGCTGTTCTTCTGCCAGTTCCAGGCCGTGCAGCGTTATCTGTCCGAGCCGAATGCCTGGCACCTGCCGTTCCCGTTCGAAGACCTGCCGCCGAACCTCGAAGGCTTCGACACAGTGTTCTCGATGGGCGTGTTCTACCACCGTCGTTCGCCGATCGAGCATTTGCTGGCGCTGAAGGATTGCCTGGTCAAGGGTGGCGAGCTGGTGCTGGAAACGCTAGTGGTTGAAGGCGACAAGCATCAAGTGCTGGTGCCGGAAGATCGCTACGCGCAGATGCGCAACGTGTGGTTCCTGCCATCGGTACCGGCGCTGGAGTTGTGGCTGCGGCGGGCAGGTTTCACCGATGTGAAATGCGTGGACGTCAGCACCACCACCGTTGAAGAACAACGCGGTACCGAGTGGATGAAGTATCAATCGTTGAGCGACTTCCTTGATCCCGAGGATCACAGCAAGACCATCGAAGGGCTGCCGGCGCCGATGCGCGCGGTGATTGTCGCGAAGAAGTAATTTTTACAACCACCAAACAAACCTGTGGGAGCTGGCTTGCCAGCGATGGCGTCGGCACATCAAACATTGATGTTGGCTGAACCAATGCTATCGCTGGCAAGCCAGCTCCCACAGGGTTTTGTGTTGTCTTTTAGATAGCTGGTTTAGCGCGTCTCGCCCGGAAGAACTCAGTCAGCACCGCCCCACACTCCTCCGCCAGCACCCCACCTTCATACAACACCCGGTGATTCAAAAAGCCCTGGGTAAAGAACTGCCCCTGACTCTGCACAATCCCGGCCTTCGGCTCCAGCGCGCCATACACCACCCGCGCAATGCGTGAATGCACGATCAGCCCGGCGCACATGCTGCACGGTTCCAGCGTCACGTACAGCGTGCTGCCGGGCAGGCGATAGTTGTTGATGGCCTGGGCAGCAGCGCGGATCGCGACCATTTCCGCGTGGGCACTCGGGTCGCTGGTGGTGATCGGGCAGTTGTAGCCACGCCCGATGATCTCGCCGCTCTGCACCAGCACCGCGCCCACCGGCACTTCGCCGAGGGCTGCGCCTTGGGCAGCAAGCTCCAGCGCTTCGCGCATGAAATCGCGGTCACGGCTGCGGTCGATGATCGCGGCGGGGCGAATCTGGCGCATCACTTCACCTCGATGGCGGCCATCAGGCCGGTTTCCATGTGGTCGATCACGTGGCAATGGAACATCCATACCCCCGGGTTATCCGCCACCAGCGCCACTTGCGCACGCTCGTTCTTGCCCAGCAGATAGGTGTCGGTGAAGTACGGAGTGATCTTGTGCCGGTTCGACGCAATCACCTTGAAGCTCATGCCGTGCAGGTGAATCGGGTGCTGGTACTGGGTCATGTTCTTCAGTTCGAAGATGTAGCTCTGGCCCAGCTTCAGGCTGGCAATCGGCCGATCGGCGCAGGTCTTGTCGGTGATGTCCCAGGCCTTGCCGTTGATCTGCCACAGGCTCGGTGGCTTGCCGTTGTCGACATTCACCGACACCGAACCGACCCATTCGAAATTGAAGTTGAGTTTCTCGGCATTCGCCAGATCCGGCTCGGCCACCGGGTTGGCGGGCAAGGCTTTCGGCCACTCGGTTGGCGCATCGTTATTGACCACCGAGCGCAAGGTTCCCAGTCGCACCGGGCCGTTGCGCAGCGACAACTCTTCACCGGCCGGCGGCGCCTTGATCGCCAGACAAATACGCATGCCCGGGCCGAGCCAGTATTCCTTGCCCAGCGGCCGCGGCTCGATCGGGTTGCCGTCCAGCGCATAGATCTGCGCTTCAACGCCGGGGATGTTGATGCGATACGTCAAAGTGTTGTCGAGGTTGAGCAAACGCACCCGGGTGATCTGCCCCGCCGGCAACTCGATCACCGGCGTTGGCACGCCGTTGATGGTCGACAAGCGCCCCGCCGTACCGCCACGCGCCGCTTCACGGGGAATGCTGAACTCGACGAAATTACCTTGCTCGTCGATGTGCCAGTTCTTCAGGCTCAGAGTCTTTTCGTACTTGAAACCGGTCGGCTCGCGCTCTTCGACAATCAACGGCCCGACCAGCCCGCGCCCCAGCTCCTCGCTGCTGCTGACGTGCGGGTGATACCAGTAGCTGCCGGCGTCCGGCACGCGGAATTTGTAATCGAAATATTCACCGGGCAGCACCGGCAATTGCGAGACGTACGGCACACCGTCCATCTCCAGCGGCAGACGGATGCCGTGCCAGTGAATGGTGGTCGCCACCGGCAGATGGTTGATGAAACGCACCCGCAACCACTCGCCCTGACGCACACGCAGTTCGGTGCCCGGCGCCGATGGGCCGAACGCCCAGGCCTCGGTCTTGTGCCCAGGCACCAGCTCAACATCCAGTGGCGCCGCGATCAGCTCGTAGTCGTGGCCCGCGTCAGCGTCGGCCATCTTGCCCAGCCAGTAACGCGACGCACCTCCCGCTCCGACACCAACGACAACAAGACCGGCCAGGCCACCGAGGATTTGGCGACGGGTAAAGGACATGAACTCAACTACCTCACGTATCTGCGTCGGGCACCGGGCCCGCAAAAGGCAAATACGATACACCTGCAATTGCGAAACAGTAAGGGCAGCGCGGCGGATGGACGCAGTTGCGCCTCGCGCGTACACGATTTCGATCGATCAAGTGACATAACTATGTAGTGCACATGCATCGAACAGCCGGGCCATCCTGTGCCACCCGTTTCTCAAGGAAAGAGAGCCCAAACACATGCCCAACCCGATGCCCAACGCCGCCGACAAGGCCGCGCTCAAGGCGATTGCCGCCACCGTCATCCAGACCTGCCCGAGCCTGCAGGACGCTGCTCGACAGGTCGCCAGCGACTTGTTGATCAAATACCAGATCCACGGTCTGGATCCGGATCAAGTGTATTTCCACCGCTTCGACGCCTCGCAAAGCAGTTCGAAAGCCTTCACCGGCTGGGAGCATGTGCACGCCACGCCCACTTCAAGCATGACCCTGACCCAGTTGGTGATTCACCGCTTCCGCGTCACCGATCAGGACAACGCCGACCTGCTCGACGTCTATGGCGGTTTCTATACTGCCGGTCCCGATGCCCGCACCTTCGATGAACGCAATGAAGTGCGCCTGCACGGCAACGATGTGCTCAAGGACTTCTGGAGCATCGACTTCAGCGCACTGTACGACGCTCAACTGAACGCTTTCTGGAATACCAGCGGCAGCGACTTTCGTACCCTGGCCAAGTGCAACTTCCTGATCAAAGCGCTGCAGGCGCGGGACAAACGTCAGCTGAGTGGCGAGGATTTCCAGTTCGTCACGCAAGCGGCGATCGGCCCGCTGACGTGGCCAGTCAGCCTGCCAATGCTGCAGACCAGCCACCCTTGCCCGGACAGTGTGCGCACGCTGGACATTGCCGGTTACGCCGCTACCAACGTCCTGCGTTTCGTCATGCCCCAGGGTAGGCAGATCCTCTACCTGCCCGGCAACAGCGATGCCTTCCATGTACTGGAAAGCGCCACCGACCTGCACTTCTGGATCCTGCAGCGGATGAACACACCTGCGGCGCGCGAGACATTCCTTGCGCATTTCTCGCTGGCCGACCGGCAGCAGATCAACGCCAATCTTGGTGACCTGATGAATCGCCTGGTGGCTACATGGGGCCGCTACGACCATTCGCTGATCAATCAGGACAACCGCGCGGTCAGTGGCGACGCCTTTACTTGGCTGAGTGACTCGACCCGCACGGCGATGTTTGCAGAAGCCAGCCTGTCCCTGACCTCCAACGGTGACCTGCGCAAGAAGCTGTGGATCGGCTACCTCAGCGCCGGGGTCAAGGTGTTCGGGCCAATGGCCGTGGTCGGCTGGCCAATCGCATTGCCAGTGATCGGCGCCAGCATTGCCAACATGGGGCTGAACATCGATCAGGCAGTCAATGGCAAAACCGCCGCCGAGCGCAAGGCCGGGATTGTCGGTGCGGTGCTCAGCGGCATCGACATGCTGTTCAACCTGCTGGTACTCAAAGGCCCGGGTTCGCTGACCGAGGTCGGCCCCGAAGTGGATGCCGCCGAGGCAGCGGAGATGGCCGACCTGACTGATAAAGTCGGGACGCCGATGGGTGGGCCTCAGCCGTCGATTGCCACGCCCCTGATTGAAGACACCCCGCGACCGGTCATTCCGCCGAGCTGGCAAGCCAATGAGTTGCTCGACGGCATTACGCCGGTGAGCGAGCCCGGAAAATTCCAGGGCATTTATCTACTCGATTCGAACCCCTCAACCGCCATCCTGATGGACGACACCGCTTATTACGTACGCTACGAAGCCGACATCAACGGCAGCGGACACTGGGCGGTCATCGATCCCGAGCACCCCCACGGCTTTACTCGCTCGATCCCGGTACGCCTGAACCCTGAGGGTGAATGGGAAGCCATGCCTCGCGCAGGACTCGCCGGCGGTGGCAAACCTTCGGCACTGGCCGGATCAAGCAGCCGCAGCCCGCTGACCGCCCTGCCCGCCTCGCAGTACGACGTACCCGCACCGCTCAAGGCGCATCTGGAGGAAGGCGCGGCCGGGCTGAATGACGAGGCCTTGCGCGATTTCTACGACAGCCTGAACGAGTTCGATGCCTACCGCGACTTCAAGGTCATCCGCAAACGCCTGTATCACGATGCACTGGATTTTTTCAGCACGCTGCGTCTGCCCGATCGTCCTCCGGTGCCCGCCCTGGCGGCAGACGCGACCGCCGAAGAAATTATCGAGAAAATCCTCGAGCATGCCCGGGGCCTAGTACTCGGCGAGAGCCACACGGCCATCGGCAGCAAGCAATGGCTGATCGAGAACATGCCATTGCTCGCCAGCAAACAGGTGAAGAGCCTGTACATGGAGCACCTGCTGACCGACTTCCATCAAGCCGCGCTGGATGAATTCTTCCGCACCGGCAACATGCCGCAAAAACTCGAGGCCTATCTCAAGGCACTCGACGTCGGCAACATGACCGATCCGCTGGAGCGCTACACGTTCCTGGAACTGGTCAAGGAAGCCAGAAAGCAGGGGATCCATGTACAAGCCATCGATTGCATGGCGAGTTACCGACTAAACGGCATGGATCTGCCGACCGGCAACAACACCGCGCGGCAGAAAATGATGAATTACTTCGCCCGCCTGATGATCCGCGCTGATCAGTCCGCACGCGGCGCGCACAAATGGGTGGCGCTGATGGGCAACTCTCACTCCAACACTTTTGATGGGGTTGCCGGCGTCAGCGAACTGGAAGAGGCGATCGGCATTCGCGTCGAGGATGTCGCCGAAGGGACTTCACGGGGCATTGAAGTCGATCCCGGGAGAATCCTGCCCTTGGGCGGTACGGCGCACGATCGTTCCGCGCTGGTCAGAGGCGACTTGCGCCTGCAAATCGAAACACCCTGGACCGCGCACACCATGACCGAATTCGAAACCCTGCTGCCTCGCCATGGCATGTACTCCCTGAAGCAACAACCCAACCTGACGTTCATCGTCCATCGCAGCCGCACGCGAGAACTGGTACGAACCGTCATCGACACCGACGGCAAACATTTCTACATCGAACGCCCCGGCTGGCCTTCGGTGAGCGGTAAACGCTATCCGAGCATGAAAGCCCTGCTGCAAGCTCTGGATGACATGGGCATGCAACTGGGTGGCTGGTCAAAACCGCTATAACGCCAAAACAGAAAAGCCGTGTGAAACGAATTTCACACGGCTTTTCGGTTGCAGCGATCAAGCCTTTACGGCTTGCTCGGCATTATTCCCACTCAATGGTCGCCGGCGGCTTGCTCGACACGTCGTAAGTGACGCGCGAAATACCTTCGATTTCATTGATGATGCGGCCGGAGACGGTTTCCAGCAGTTCGTAAGGCAGGTGTGCCCAACGTGCGGTCATGAAGTCGATGGTTTCCACGGCACGCAGGGCCACGACCCAGGCGTAACGACGGCCGTCGCCGACCACGCCAACCGATTTCACTGGCTGGAACACCACGAAGGCCTGGCTGACCTTGTGGTACCAGTCGGCTTTGCGCAGTTCTTCGATGAAGATATGGTCGGCGCGACGCAGCAGGTCGGCGTATTCCTTCTTCACTTCACCGAGGATGCGCACGCCCAGACCCGGGCCCGGGAACGGGTGACGGTAGACCATGTCGTACGGCAGGCCCAGTTCCAGACCCAGACGACGGACTTCGTCCTTGAACAGTTCGCGCAGTGGCTCGACCAGTTTCAGGTTCATTTCTTCCGGCAGGCCGCCCACGTTGTGGTGCGACTTGATCACGTGCGCCTTGCCGCTTTTCGCGCCAGCCGACTCGATCACGTCCGGGTAGATGGTGCCTTGCGCCAGGTACTTGATGTTGTCCAGCTTGCAGGATTCGGCATCGAACACGTCGATGAAGGTACGGCCGATGATCTTGCGCTTCTTCTCTGGATCAGCTTCGCCGGCCAGGTTGTTCAGGAACTGGTCTTCCGCGTTGGCGCGGATCACCTTGACGCCCATGTTCTCGGCGAACATGGCCATCACTTGCTCGCCTTCGTGCAGACGCAGAAGGCCGTTGTCGACGAAGACGCAGGTCAGCTGATCGCCGATGGCTTTGTGCAGCAGCGCCGCAACCACCGAGGAGTCAACGCCGCCGGACAGACCCAGCAGCACGTTGTCGGTGCCGACCTGTGCGCGGATGTTGGCAATGGCGTCTTCCGCGATCTTCGACGGAGTCCACAGGGCTTCACAGCCGCAGATGTCGAGCACGAAGCGCGAGAGGATGCGACCGCCCTGCTTGGTGTGGGTCACTTCCGGGTGGAACTGCACGCCGTAGTAAGCGCGCTCGTCGTTGAACATGCCGGCGATCGGGCAGCTTGGGGTGCTGGCCAGGATGTGGAAGTCTTCCGGCATCTTGGTGACCTTGTCACCGTGGCTCATCCACACGTCGAGACCGAACAGGCCGTCGGCGTCGATGTGGTCCTCGATGCCGTCGAGCAGGCGGCTCTTGCCGACTACGTCAACGCGGGCGTAACCGAACTCACGCAGCTCGGAACCTTCAACCTTGCCGCCCAGTTGCTCGGCCATGGTCTGCATGCCGTAGCAGATACCGAAGACCGGCACGCCCAGATCGAAGACTGCCTGTGGGCAGCGCGGGCTGTTGGCTTCGTGCACGGACTCGGGGCCGCCGGCGAGGATGACGCCTTTCGGTGCGAATTCGCGGATCGCCTCTTCGTCCATGTCGAACGGGTGCAGCTCGCAATACACACCGATCTCGCGCACGCGGCGGGCAATCAGTTGGGTGTATTGCGAACCGAAGTCGAGGATCAGGATGCGGTGAGCGTGAATGTCGAGGGCCATGATTCAGTCTCGTCTAAGTAATTCAGAAACAGTCGTGATTCAGAAACAACTCGGGGCTGAATAAAACAGCCCCGGTTGCTTAACGATTTGCTTGAAGCATCAACCTACGCGGTAGTTTGGCGCTTCTTTGGTGATCTGCACGTCGTGAACGTGGGATTCGGCCATACCGGCACCGGTGATCCGCACGAACTCAGGCTTGGTGCGCATTTCTTCGATGTTGGCGCTGCCGGTGTAACCCATCGAGGAACGCAGACCGCCCATCAACTGGTGGATGATCGCCGTCAGGGTGCCTTTGTACGGCACACGGCCTTCGATCCCTTCCGGAACGAGCTTCTCGGCGCCTGCCGAGGAGTCCTGGAAGTAACGGTCGGAAGAACCTTGCGCCTGAGACATGGCGCCCAGCGAACCCATGCCGCGATAAGCCTTGTACGAACGGCCCTGGAACAGTTCGATCTCGCCCGGCGCTTCTTCAGTACCGGCGAACATCGAACCCATCATCACGCAGGACGCCCCAGCGACGATGGCCTTGGACAGGTCACCGGAGAACCGGATACCGCCGTCGGCGATCAACGGCACGCCAGTGCCTTCAAGGGCAGCGGCGACGTTGGCGATGGCACTGATTTGCGGCACGCCGACACCGGCGACGATACGGGTGGTGCAGATCGAGCCAGGGCCGATACCGACCTTGACCGCATCGGCACCCGCTTCGGCCAGGGCCTTGGCGGCTGCGCCGGTGGCGATGTTGCCGCCGATCACCTGCACTTCAGGGAAATTCTCTTTGACCCAGCGAACGCGGTCGATCACGCCTTTGGAGTGACCGTGTGCGGTGTCGACCACCACCACGTCCACACCGGCGTTGACCAGCGCGGCAACGCGGTCACCGGTGTCTTTACCGGTACCGACGGCAGCGCCAACGCGCAGACGACCTTGATCATCCTTGCTGGCCAGCGGGTAGGCTTTGGCTTTTTCGATGTCTTTGACGGTCATCATGCCTTTGAGGGCAAACTTGTCGTCGACGATCAGGACTTTTTCCAGGCGGTGCTTGTGCAGCAACTCGCGGACTTCGTTCTTGTCGGCGCCTTCACGCACGGTGACCAGACGCTCTTTAGGCGTCATCACTTCACGTACGGTGGCTTCCAGACGGGTTTCGAAGCGGACGTCACGGGAGGTGACGATGCCGACCAGGTCGCCATCGTGCAGCACCGGAACGCCGGAAATGTTGTGCATGCGGGTCAGTTCGAACAGGTCACGCACCGTGGCATCAGCCTCGATGGTGATCGGATCTTTCACGACGCCGGCTTCGAACTTCTTGACCTTACGCACTTCGGCAGCTTGCTGCTCGATGGTCATGTTCTTGTGGATGATACCGATACCACCTTCCTGAGCCATGGCGATTGCCAGACGGGCTTCAGTAACGGTGTCCATGGCGGCAGAAACCAGAGGAATATTCAGCTCGATGCCACGGGTAAGGCGGGTCTTGAGACTGACTTCGTTAGGAAGCACCTCGGAATAACCAGGCACTAGGAGAATGTCGTCGAATGTCAGAGCTTCTTGGCTGATACGCAGCATCGCGGGGGCTCCCGAGCGGGAAAATGGAAGCGCGCCATTATAGTCAGACACCCCCTGCTGTTCAATGTAAAACTCAGCTTAATATCAATGTTGCTGATATACGGAGACCCCCGCCGCTAAAGCTCCACCTTGACCCAAGAGACAGGTTGATCGAGCCAATCGGCGAACTCATCGATAAAGCTCTGCTTGAACCCGGCTTCCAGCCAGTTGTTGAAGATGAAGCCGAGGTTGGAAAACGCACATTCCTGCAAGAACAGAAAGCCGTTGATGTCGTCTTCATGCCCGCATTCCGGGCAGGTAAAGTTGTCGGTGCGGCCTGGAAACCAGTCTTCCAGGCTTTCGAACAGCGCTTCGCCGACTTCGCGGCGGCACTCGGCGCACCCGGCTTCTTCGAGAAAGCCCTTGGCCGGCGTGTAGATGCAGCGCTTGACGATGATCTCCAGGCCGTTGATCGGCTCACCGAAGGGCAGCGCCTCGGGGTGCAGCACCACCGCACGCGCGCCGTCGGCAATCGCATGGGCCATGCGATTGCCGGTGCGGCCGCAAGTGGTCAGCTGTTCTTCGATGATGTTCTTGCGCACCAGCCAGCGCACGATCGCCCGCGCCCGGGGTTCGTGGACCGGCAGGGTGGAGATTTTCGGGACGATGATGCTTTGCGAATTCATGGAAAGTCCTGCGGTATGGCTTCTGACGCCTTCGCGAGCAAGCCCGCTCCCACAGGGACATGCATTCCAATGTGGGAGCGGGCTTGCCCGCGAAGGGGCCCTAAAGGCCGGCAGCTTAATCCCTGACGAAATCCGGTCAAGTGCTCACGCCATACTAATAATGTAGCGTCCGATCAACGCAATCCCGCTCGCCAGCACCAGCCAGGTCACCAATCGCACAAACGCCTCGCGCGACAAGCGCATCGTCAACCGCCGCCCGATCCACAGCCCCAGCGCCATGGCCGGCAACAGACACAGCGCCAGCATCAACAAGGGTAGCTCGGCATACACCCCGGCGATGGCGAACAGACTCAAACGTACCACCGTGCTGCAACTGATCAGCGCACTTTGCGTGGCCCGCGCCGCGTCCTTGGGCAGGCGGCTGTTGAGATAGATCGCATATAGAAAGCCGCCACTGCCAAACAGCGCGCCAAACAGGCCGCCTACCGTGCCCATCGGTAGCGCCCATGCGGCAGACAACTGCGTCGGCCGGGTTTTCACCCACAAGCTGTAAACCGCATAAGTGCTGATGAATAACCCCATCAACAGCAGCAACAGGTCGGATTTGAGGTTAAGCAGGAAAATCACCCCCAACGTGCACCCCACCGCCATGCACGGCAGCAGCCGCAACAACTCGGGCTTGGCCACATCCCGGCGCGAGGGCAGCAGGTTGCCGAACGCCGCGACGAAATCCAGCAGCACCAGCAGCGGCACGATTTTCGACAACGGCATGAACAGAATCAGAATCGGACCCGCGACCAGTGCGGTACCGAACCCGGCAATCCCGAACACGATATAGGCCAGTGCGATTCCCAGGCCGATCACCACCCAGCCGCCCGCGCCCCACGTCCACTCGCTCAACAACCCCGCCACACTCATCGGTCTACTTCCTTTATAAGCCTGTGATGACTTTAGCCAGCACCAAGCCTTGCGACTAATATGTTCAAAGCCACTCACTCATCTCGAAAAGGCATACCTGATGCTTTCAACCCGTCAACTGCGCTACTTCGTGGAAATCGCCGAATGTGGCAGCTTCAGTGCGGCGGCTGAACGCCTGTTCATCGCGCAGTCGGCGCTGAGCCGGCAGATCAAGGACATGGAAGCCCGCCTGCAAACCTCGCTGTTCGAACGCACCGCACGCCAGCCCCGGCTCACGGCGGCGGGTGAGGCGTTTCTGCCGCGGGCCAGAAACCTGCTCAATGAACTGAGCAAAGCCAGCGCGATGGCGACCGAAGTAGGCAATGGCCAGCTGGGCACGTTGCGCCTGAGTCATTCCAGCACCGTGTCGATCAGCGGGCATTTATTACGTCGGATCAGCACTTATCTGAGTCAGCAGCAGGGCGTGTCGCTGGACATCGGCAAGTTGTCCTCCGAGGCGCAGCTTGAGGAACTCGCGGAAGGACGCCTGGACATTGGTCTGTTGCGCCTGCCGGTGTTGCGTCAGCGCGAAGGCATTCAGGTTGTGCCGTTATTCACCGAACGCCTGCTGCTGGCGGTGCCGAACGATCATCGCCTGGCCGATTCAGCCGCTGTCGAATTGGCGCAACTGAAGGACGAGCCGTTTATCTCGATCCCGCATCCGCAGCGTGGCGGGCTTAGCTATTTGTGTGCCGACCTGTGTATGCGTCAGGGCTTTTTTCCCAAAGCGGCGCGGGTGATGTCGCGCAAAACTACGCAGTTGCAGTTGATCCAGGCTGGATTCGGCATCGCCCTGCTGCCCGAATCAATGCAGGACATCGCCCCCGGCGGTGTACGATTTCTGCCGCTGAGCGATCCCGATTGCCAAAGCACCGTGGCCCTCGCCTATCGCCAGACCCCCACGCCACTGGTGCAACACTTCATCAATATGTTCACAAAACCCTGTGGGAGCGGGCTTGCTCGCGAAAGCGACGTGTCAGTCGAAACTTGATTTGCCTGCCACACCGCTTTCGCGAGCAAGCCCGCTCCCACAATTGGTTTTGTGTTGGGTCATGGTGATCGACAGGCAAATGCCCTTAAACTGCGCCCCATGATTAAAGATCCCTTTGCAAGACTTGGCCTGGACCGTGAAGTCCTGACCGTCAGCCAGCTCAACGGCCGCGCGCGGGTGTTGCTCGAAGACGTGTTCAGCAACATCTGGGTCGAAGGCGAAATCTCCAACCTCGCCCGCCCCGCGTCCGGCCACGTGTATTTCACCCTCAAGGACAGCGGTGCGCAGGTGCGTTGCGCGCTGTTCCGCAATAATGCGGCGCGGGTGCGTCAGGCGCTGAAGGACGGTCTGGCCGTGAAGGTACGCGGCAAGGTCTCGCTGTTCGAAGGCCGTGGCGACTATCAGCTGATTCTCGATACCGTGGAGCCGGCCGGTGACGGCGCGCTGCGCCTGGCCTTCGATGCGCTGAAGGAAAAGCTCAGCGCCGAAGGTCTGTTCAGTGCCGAACGCAAAGTGCCGCTGCCGGCGCATCCGCAGCGCATCGGCATCATCAGTTCGCCGAGCGGCGCGGTGATTCGCGACATCATCAGCGTGTTCCGCCGGCGGGCGCCGCAGGTGCAACTGACGCTGATCCCGACCGCCGTGCAGGGCCGCGAAGCCACGGCCCAAATCGTCCGCGCGCTGAAAATGGCCGACGCCCGTGGTTTCGACGCACTGATCCTCGCCCGTGGCGGTGGTTCGCTGGAAGACCTCTGGTGCTTCAACGAAGAAGCCGTGGCTCGCGCGGTCGATGCCTGCGTGACGCCGATTGTCAGCGCCGTCGGGCATGAAACCGACGTGTCGATCAGTGACTTCGTGGCTGACGTGCGCGCCCCAACACCCTCCGCCGCCGCTGAACTGCTGGCCCCGGATTCGAGCCACCTGATCCGTCAGGTCGAAAGTCTGCACCGGCGTCTGGTGATGCGCATGCGCGACCGGCTGATGCGCGATCGTCTGCGCCTGGAAGGCATGGCCCGCCGTCTGCGCCACCCCGGCGAACGCCTGCGTCAGCAAGCGCAACGCCTGGATGACCTGGACATGCGCATGCGCCGGGCGTTCGAACGCCAACTGAATACCCGCCGCGAGCGTTTGATCCGTCTGGAAACCCGCCTCGCCGGGCAACATCCGGGGCGGCAACTGGCGATGCTGCGCCAGCGCCTCGACAGCCTCGCCGAACGCCTGCCGCGAGCCATGCGCGAAGGCCTGAAAAGCCGTCGCCTGCAACTGCACAGCCAGATGCAGACGCTGCATGTGGTCAGTCCGCTGGCGACCCTCGGCCGTGGCTACAGCATTCTGCTCGATGAGCGCGGGCACGCCATTCGCAACGCCGCGCAGACCCACACCGGCCAACGCCTGAAGGCCAGACTGGGCGAAGGCGAACTGCAAGTGCGCGTCGAGGACAACCACCTGACGCCTGTCACCCTTTCTTTACTGGACTGATCCATGCCGCGTTTTTTTGCTCCGTTATTGTTGCTGTGCCTGACCTCCTTCAACGCCCACGCCGACAGCTACATCACCCGTTTGCTGAACAAACCGGTGCCGGGCGGCGTCGCGGTGGTCGATCTGGGCAGCGCCGCGCAGGCACCAAAAGCCACCTATCAAGGCAAACCGGTGCTGGTGGTGAAAGAACAGAACAACTGGCTGGCGATTGTCGGTGTGCCGCTGACGGTCAAACCCGGCAGCCAGCAGATCAGCAGCGGCGGGCGCAATCTGCCGTTCACGGTTGGCACCAAGAAATACCCGGAACAGCACATCACCCTGAAGAACACTCAACAGGTCAATCCGAACCCGGCCAACCTCAAGCGCATCGAGGGCGAACTGGCCGAGCAGATCAAGGCCTACCGCAGCTTCAGTCCGAATACCCCGAGCAACCTGCTGCTGGACAAACCGGTCAACGGGCCGCTGTCGAGCAAGTTCGGTGTGCGCCGTTTCTTCAATGGCGAAGAGCGCAACCCCCATGCCGGCCTCGACTTTGCGGTGCCGGCCGGCACGCCGATCAAGACTCCGGCGGCGGGCAAAGTGATTCTGACCGGCAACTACTTCTTCAACGGCAACACGGTGTTTGTCGATCACGGACAGGGCTTTATCAGCATGTTCTGCCACATGTCGAAAATCGACGTGAAGGTCGGCGATCAACTGGCCCGTGGCGCGGTGGTGGGCAAGGTCGGCTCGACCGGCCGGGCGACCGGGCCGCACATGCACTGGAACATCAGCCTGAACGATGCGCGGGTGGATCCGGCGATTTTCATTGGTGCGTTCCAACCGTAATTCCTGATTGAGGCTACCGGCCCCTTCGGGAGCAAGCCCCCTCCCACAAAGGATCTTTGAGCGACACACATCCAATGTGGGAGCGAGCCTGCTCGCGAAGACGACCCATCCCACACTGCAAACACCGCTGACACCCCACCAGTTTCAATTGCGCCCCAATCCAACCCCGCGCAAACATCAATAAGATCATCCGCCTGAAGCACAATAAAATCGCGCAAATCCGCGCTTTTCGAGTATTCCTCTCAATTTTTTTCGACTGCTTGCCATCCTCTCCCCTCGCGGTTAGGGTTGAAGGCATGAAAACCTCTCACACCCTTATTCAGCTTCGCCAGCACCGCAGTCTGTGCCTCGTCAGCGCACGACTGCCGGGCTGAATCGCTGCGCCTCGTCCCAAGCGTTTTCCCGAACATTCGTTCCACCGGCAGGCCGCCTCTTTTCGGCCCAGACAATAAGGAATTTCCCGATGAGCATGCTCAAAGACCCGTCTTCGAAATACCGCGCGTTTCCCGTCATCAACTTGCCGGATCGCACCTGGCCGTCGAAAACCATCGACGCCGCGCCGATCTGGTGCAGCTCCGACCTGCGTGACGGCAACCAGTCGTTGATCGAGCCAATGGACGCGGTGAAAAAGCTGCGCTTCTGGAAAACCCTCGTGCAAGTCGGCGTGAAGGAAATCGAAGCCTCTTTCCCGGCCGCTTCGCAGACCGACTTCGACTTCGTGCGTACCTTGATCGAAGAAGGCCACATCCCGGACGACACCACCATTCAGGTGCTGACCCAGGGCCGCGAAGACTTGATCGAGCGCACCTTCGAATCCCTGCGCGGGGCGAAGAAAGCCATCGTTCACCTGTACAACGCCACCTCGCCGTCTTTCCGTCGCATCGTCTTCAACCAGGACAAGGACGGCATCAAGGCCATCGCAGTGAACGCCGCCAAGCTGTTCGTCAAATACGCGGCGATGCAGCCGGACACCGAGTGGACGTTCGAATACTCGCCGGAAACCTTCAGCGCCACCGAGCTGGAGTTTGCCAAGGAAGTCTGTGACGCGGTGATCGAGGTCTGGAACCCGACGCCTGAGCACAAGATGATCCTCAACCTGCCTGCCACCGTTGAATGCGCGACGCCGAACGTCTACGCCGACCAGATCGAATGGTTCGGCCGCAACATCAACCGTCGTGACAGCGTGATCATCAGCCTGCACACCCACAACGACCGTGGCACCGGCGTCGCCGCCACCGAGCTGGGCCTGATGGCCGGCGCGGATCGCGTCGAAGGCTGCCTGTTCGGCAACGGCGAGCGTACCGGTAACGTCGACCTCGTTACTGTCGCACTGAACATGTACACCCAGGGCGTCGACCCTGAGCTGGACTTCTCCGACATCGATGGCGTGCGCAAAGTCGTCGAAGAGTGCAACCAGATCCAGGTGCACCCGCGTCATCCGTACGTCGGCGACCTGGTTCACACCGCATTCTCCGGTTCGCACCAGGACGCGATCCGCAAGGGTTTCGCCCAGCAGAAACCGGACACCCTGTGGGAAGTGCCGTACCTGCCGATCGACCCGGCCGACATCGGTCGCAGCTACGAAGCGGTGATCCGCGTCAACAGCCAGTCGGGCAAGGGCGGCATCGCCTACTTGCTGGAGCAGGAATACGGCATCAGCCTGCCACGTCGCATGCAGATCGAGTTCAGCCAGGTCGTGCAGCGTGAAACCGACCGCCTCGGCCTGGAGATGACCGCCAAGCAGATACACTCGCTGTTGATCAGCGAATACCTGCAAGCCAACACCCCGTACGCGCTGGTCAGCCATCGCCTGCAGGAGGAAAACGGCAACAGCGCCGTCGAAGTGGAAGTGGCGAGCAAGGGTCAGGGCGAAACCAACCTGCACTGGCGCGGCAAGGGCAACGGTGCGCTGGAAGCCCTGGTGGCCGGCCTGCCGATCCCGGTGGAAATCATGGACTACAACGAACACGCGATCGGCGCGGGCACCAACGCCAAGGCAGCGGCTTACATCGAGCTGCGCGTGAACGGTGAACGTGCGGTGCATGGTGTGGGCATTGATGAAAACATCACCACCGCCAGCTTCAAGGCGCTGTTCAGTGCCCTGAACCGCTCGCTGAGCCAGCCTGAGGCGAAAGCAGCTTAAGCCTTCGCTGACATGCAAAAGGCCCCGGAGTGTGAATTCCGGGGCCTTTTTTTGCCTGATGCTTTTTTACTGACTTTTATGGCCCCTTCGCGAGCAGGCTCGCTCCCACATTTAGAGTGCATTTCCCTGTGGGAGCGAGCCTGCTCGCGAAGGCGTCCTGACAGGCGCTGCGAGTATCAGGTGAACTCGAAGGTATCTGCATCCAGATTGGCCGGAAAGCGCTCGCGATACGCCGCCAATGGCGCGGCCTCCAGCACAACCTTGAACACCCCGTCCGCCTCCCCCGCCGCCAACAACGTCTCACCCTGGAAATCCAGCACCTGACTGTCGCCGGTATAGGCAAAGCCCTTGCCGTCGGTGCCGATCCGGTTCACCGCCGCCACATAACACAGGTTTTCAATCGCCCGCGCCGGCAACAAGCGGTTCCAGTGCAGACGCCGCGCACCCGGCCAGTTGGCGGTGTACAGCAGCAGATCGGTGTCCTGCGCGTCGCGACTCCACACCGGGAAGCGCAGGTCGTAGCAAATCAGCGGCCGGATGCGCCAGCCCTTGAGTTCGAACTGCACCTGGCGCTCGCCGGGGGTGTAGTGGTTGTGCTCACCGGCCATGCGGAACAGGTGGCGCTTGTCGTAATGCCAGACTTCGCCGTCCGGGCGTGCCCACAGCAGGCGATTGCGATGGCTGCCGTCCGCCGCCTGAATGATCACGCTGCCGGTGATCACCGCATTCAGTTTCACGGCCTGCGCCTTCATCCACTTGCTGGTCGGGCCATGCTCGGCTTCGGCGAGGGTTTCCGACTCCATGGAGAAGCCAGTGGTGAACATCTCCGGCAGGATGATCAGGTCGGCGCTTCGGGCCTGCTCCAGCAGCACCTCGAAGTGCTCGAGGTTGGCCTGACGGTCATGCCAGGCCAGGCTGGTCTGGATCAGCGCCAGATGGAGATCGGGCAATGCACTCAGATCACGCATAGTTTTGCCGCTGCTTCGCGCAGCGTCTCCTCGCGTTTGGCGAAGCACAGGCGCACCAGGCGCTGGCCTTCGGGTGGATTCTGGTAGAACACCGACACCGGAATGCTCGCCACGCCGTGTTCGCGGGTCATCCAGATCGCCATGTCGACGTCGTTCAAGTCAGGGCGGATCTGCGAGTAGTCGACCAACTGAAAATACGTGCCGGTGACGCGGGTAAAAGTGAAGCGCGACGGCGCCAGCAAATCGCAGAACAGGTCGCGCTTGGCCTGATAGAAACCCGGCAGCTCTTCGACGTGTTCCGGGTGCTCGGCCATGTAATCGGCCAGGGCATATTGCAGCGGCGTGACACCGCAGAAACTGACGTACTGGTGCACTTTGCGCAGCTCGGCGGTCAGCGCCGGCGGTGCAACCACGTAACCGGTTTTCCAGCCGGTGACGTGGTAGGTCTTGCCGAACGAGCTGACCACGAAGGCGCGCTGATACAGCTCTTCGTGAGCCAACACACTGACATGCGGCACGCCGTCGAACACCAAGTGTTCGTACACCTCGTCGCTGATCAGATAGATGTCGCGACCACGGATCAACTCCGCCAGTTGATCCAGTTCGGCACGGCTGATCAGTGCACCGCTCGGGTTGTGGGGTGTGTTGATGACGATCATTTTCGTGCGCGGGCTGAGGGCCGCGGCGAGCTTGTCGAAATCGATGGAGAAATCGTGCGGGTTCAGTTGCACATGCACGCAGCGGCCGCCCGCCAACTGCGTCGCCGGTTCATAGCTGTCGTAGCACGGGTCGAACACGATGACTTCGTCACCGCTGTGGATAACCGCCTGAATCGCACAGAAGATCGCCTGGGTCGCGCCCGGCGTTACGGTCACTTCGCTGTCGGCATCGACTTTCACGCCATAGCTGCGCGCGATTTTCGCCGCGATTTGCTCGCGCAGCGCCGGCAGGCCGGTCATCGGTGAATACTGGTTATGGCCGCTGGCGATATGCCGACCGACCGCGTCACGCAGGGACTGCGGGCCGTCGAAATCAGGAAAACCCTGGGACAGGTTGATCGCTCCGGTCTGCGCCGCGAGCTGAGACATCTGCGTGAAAATAGTGATGCCGACATTCGGCAGCTTACTGGTGATCATCGAGGGGTTCCCTGCTCTACACCCGGCTCTGACGGCGGCGCGGGAGAGCCCGAGAATAGCCCATCCGGCGCCCATAAAAAAAGGGCGCCCAACTGAGCACCCTTCTTTCATTTATAGCGCAGCAACCTTGTGCCGAGGGGATTCATCCCCGATCGGCTGCGAAGCAGTCGCAAACCCTATGACAGGTATTTGGGGTCGCTTCGCAACCCGTCGGGGATAAATCCCCTCACCACAGGATCACTTTTTGTCGCGGCGTTTCTTGCTGGCTTTCTTGTTGTGCGACATCAAGCGACGCTTCTTGTTGACCTGGCGGTCGGTCAGCGTGTTCTTGTTGCCTTCGTACGGGTTCTCGCCACCTTTGAACTCGATGCGGATCGGCGTACCGACCAGCTTCAGCACACGGCGGTAAGTGTTCTCCAGATAGCGCACATACGACTTCGGCACTTTCTCGATCTGGTTACCGTGGATCACGATGATCGGCGGGTTCGCACCACCCAGGTGAGCGTAACGCAGCTTGATCCGGCGGCTGTTGACCATCGGCGGCTGGTGTTCGCTGACCGCGTCTTCGAGAATCTGCGTCAGGCGGCTGGTCGGCCAGCGGGTGACCGCGGACTTGAACGAGTTCTGCACCGAGGCGTAGAGGTTGCCCACGCCAGTGCCGTGCAGCGCCGAGATGAAGTGAATGTCGGCGAAGTCGACGAAGAACAGCCGACGCTGCAGCTCGACCTTGACGAAGTCACGCTCGCTCGGGGTCATGCCGTCCCATTTGTTGATTGCGATCACCAGCGCACGGCCGGCTTCGAGGGCAAAGCCCAGCAGGTTGAGGTCGTGATCGACCACACCTTCGCGGGCGTCCATCACGAAGATCACCACGTTGGCGTCTTTGATCGCCTGCAGGGTTTTGACCACGGAGAATTTTTCGACTTCTTCGTGGATCTTGCCGCGCTTGCGCACACCGGCGGTGTCGATCAGCGTGTACTTCTCGTCGTTACGCTCGAACGGGATGTAGATACTGTCGCGGGTGGTGCCGGGCTGGTCGTAGACGATGACGCGGTCTTCACCGAGCATGCGGTTGACCAGAGTCGACTTGCCGACGTTCGGACGGCCGATGATGGCGATCTTGATCCCGTCTTTTTCGCTCGGGCCAGGAATGCGCTTAGCTTCCTCGCCTTCGGCAACGATCTCTTCCTCTTCGCCTTCCGCCGGTTCGTCATCATCACGCGGGAAATCGCTCAGTGCCGCTTCCAGCAGTTGAGTGATACCACGGCCATGAGCACCGGCGATCGGGATCGCGTGGCCCATGCCCAGCGGGGCGAATTCGGCGCGGGCCATTTCCGGGTCGATGTTGTCGACCTTGTTGGCAACCACGTGGGAACGCTTGTTACGCTTGCGCAAGTGTTCGGCGATCATCTGGTCGGCGGCGGTGAAACCGGCCTTGGCATCTACCAGGAACAGCACAACATCCGCTTCTTCAATGGCCAGCAGCGACTGCTCGGCCATTTTTTCGTCCATACCGTGTTCGTCGCCGGAGATACCGCCGGTGTCGATCAGAATGTAGGAACGCCCTTGCCACTTGGCCTCACCGTACTGGCGATCACGGGTCAGACCGGACAAGTCGCCGACGATGGCGTCGCGAGTCCTGGTCAGGCGGTTGAACAAGGTGGATTTGCCGACGTTCGGTCGGCCCACCAGGGCGATTACGGGAACCATGCGGCTCTCCACTTCGTTATTTCAGAAAATACAAAAGCCGCTGCGAGGCAGCGGCTGGTGCTCGGGGCAACACTGTGGGAGCGGGCTTGCTCGCGAAAGACCGTATCAGCACCGCGTTTAATCAGGCTGTACGCGTCTTCGTTGAAGCCTTCGCGAGCAAGCCCGCTCCCACAAATGAAGCTGCCTGGGGCGTTAACCCCAAGCATAGTTGTTACTTGATGGTCAGGGCTTCCAGTTTGCCGCTGTTGCCATACACATAGATCGTGTTGCCCACCACCAGCGGACGGGCACGCAGGCCGTCACTGTCGATACGCTCACGACCCACAAAACGACCGTCCACCTGGCTCAACAGGTGCAGGTAACCTTCCAGGTCACCGACGGCTACGTAGCTGGAGAACACTTCCGGCGCCGACAGCTGGCGGCGAGCCAGCGAGTCGTTGCTCCACAGTGCAGTGGTCGAACGCTCGTCAACGCCTTCAACGGTGCCCGAAGACAGACTCACGTAGACGTTGCCGAAACCCTGGGCAACACCGGCATAGCTCGATGCATCGCGCTGCCACAGCTGGCGACCGCTTTGCAGATCGAGTGCCGCAACGCGACCCTGATAGCTGGCAACGTACAGGGTTTCACCGGACAACAGCAGACCGCCGTCGATGTCGACCACGCGCTCCAGTTCCGAACGACCGGTTGGAATCGCGACCCGTTGTTCCCAGACCGGCACACCGTTGGAAATGTCCAGGGCGACCACTTTACCGGTCGACAGGCCAGCCACTGCGAGGCGGTTCGTCACGACAGGGGCGCTGGTGCCGCGCAGGGTCAGTACCGCAGGGGTGCTGTCGTAGGTCCAGCGACGGTCGCCGGTAGCAGCGTCCAGACCGATCAGACGATCGTCCTGCGTCTGTACCACTACGACGTCACCGTTGTTGGCCGGTGGCGCGAGGACTTCGCTGGATACCCGGGCGCGCCACTTCTCTTCGCCGTTGATGGCGTCGAGGGCAACGATTTCACCCTTGAGGGTACCGATCGTGACCAGGCCGTAACCTACGCCAACGGCGCCGGAGACAGGCAGTTCAAGATCCTTTTTCCACTTCACGTCGCCATTGCTGCGATCCATGGCCATCAGCACGCCGGTCACATCGGCCGCGTAGATGGTGTCACCATCGATCGCCGGCACCAGCATGTTGTAGGTTTCGCCCTGACCGTCACCGATCGAACGGCTCCACTGCTTTTGCAGCACCACTTCTTCTTTGAAATCGGTCAGCTCGGCCGGTGGCAGTTCTTTTTTGCTGTTGCTGCTGCAACCCGCGGCCAGAATGGCCAGAGCCAGCAATGCTGCATGCTTCCAACGGATCACGTCACGCATCCCCTTTGGCCAGGTCGTCAAGCTTGATTTGAAGGCCACCGACTGCCGCTTCATCCGACAGTGCCGCCTTGGCTTTTTGATACGCGGTGTTCGCCTCGTCGGTACGACCCAACTGAACCAGCAGATCACCCTTGAGTTCTTCGCGAGTGGCCAGGAACGCCTTGTCGGCATCGCCGTCGAGCAGTTTCAGGGCTTCATCGGCCTTGTTCTGCGCACCCAGCACCTGCGCCAGACGCTGACGGGCGATTTCGCCCAGCGCCGGGTTGGCCGGTTTGGCAACGATGGCTTTGAGTTCAGTCGCAGCGTCGTCCAGCTTGCCGCTGTCGACCGCTACTTTGGCCACGAACAGGCTGCCGTACTGCGCGTACGCGGTGCCGCCGAATTCGCTGTTGAGCTTGCCGGCCAGATCCGCAACGCGGGCAGCGTCAGGCTTGCCGTCCGGGGTCAGCGTGGTTTCCAGCAGTTGCTGATAGAGCACCGAGGCGCCTTGCGACTGGTTGCTCTGATACTTGTGAAAAGCCTGCCAGCCGAACACGATGACCAGCGCCAACAGGCCGCCGGTGACCAGAGGTTTGCCGTTGCGTGTCCACCAGTCCTTCAAATCCGCCAACTGTTCGTCTTCGGTACTCGACACCCCAATACTCCTTAATCGCTAAATCGGCTGTTTAGACAGCTTCAACCCTGCACGACGCAGGTGGCCAGGTGAGCGGCAAGCGCATCCCAGGCAATGCTTTGTTGTTCGCCCTGGCCACGCAGGGGTTTGAAACCTACCACTTGCTGGGCCATTTCGTCGTCACCCAGGATCAGTGCATACAGCGCACCGCTCTTGTCGGCTTTCTTGAACTGGCTTTTGAAGCTGCCGGCGCCGGCATTGACTTGCAGACGCAGGTTTGGAAGCTGGTCACGCACACGCTCGGCCAGGGCTAGACCGGCCAGTTCGGCCTCCTCGCCAAAGGCGCAGAGGTAAACGTCGACCTGACGGGAGATTTCTTCCGGGATCTGCTCCAGGGTTTCGAGCATCAACACCAGACGCTCGATGCCCATGGCGAAACCCACGCCGGCAGTCGGCTTGCCGCCCATCTGCTCGACCAGACCGTCGTAACGACCGCCCGCGCAGACAGTGCCCTGGGCGCCGAGCTTGTCGGTGACCCATTCGAATACGGTTTTGCTGTAGTAATCGAGGCCGCGCACCAGTTTCGGGTTGAGCACGTACGGGATGCCAACCGCGTCCAGACGCGCCTTCAGACCTTCGAAGTGCGCACGGGATTCGTCGTCCAGGTAGTCGGCCATCTTCGGCGCATCGACCAGTACCGCCTGAGTGTCGGCATTTTTGGTGTCGAGCACGCGCAGCGGGTTGGTTTTCAGGCGACGCTGGCTGTCTTCGTCGAGCTTGTCGTGGTGCGCCGAGAGGTACTCGACCAGCGCTTCACGATAGCGACCACGGGACTCGCTGGTGCCCAGGCTGTTGAGTTCGAGCTTGACCGCATCACGGATACCCAGCTCGCCCCACAGGCGCCAGGTCATGATGATCAGCTCGGCATCGATGTCCGGACCGTCGAGGTTGAACACCTCCAGACCGATCTGGTGGAACTGGCGATAACGGCCTTTCTGCGGACGCTCGTGGCGGAACATCGGGCCGATGTACCAGAGTTTCTGTACCTGACCACCGCCGGTGATGCCGTGCTCGAGCACTGCACGCACGCACGCCGCGGTGCCTTCCGGACGCAGGGTCAGGGAGTCGCCGTTGCGGTCTTCGAAGGTGTACATCTCTTTTTCGACGATGTCGGTCACTTCACCGATCGAGCGTTTGAACAGCTCGGTGAATTCGACGATTGGCATGCGGATCTGCTTGTAACCGTAGTTATCCAGCAGACGCGCGACAGTGCCCTCGAAATAACGCCACAGCGGGGTCTGTTCGGGCAGGATGTCGTTCATGCCACGAATGGCTTGCAGAGACTTGCTCACTTTAAATCCTTAAATTCATTCGGCTTTCAGTCAGGCTCAGCCGCGCGCGATGACCGCTGCGTCAGCTTCGACCTTCTCGGCCGCTTTCTCGCGGATCAGCTTTTCCAGCTCGTCCACCAGATTGTCATTCGTCAGTTTCTGCGACGGCTTGCCGTCGATGTAAATCAGGTTCGGCGTGCCGCCGGTCAAGCCGATATGGGCTTCCTTGGCTTCGCCGGGGCCGTTGACCACGCAACCGATCACCGCGACATCCAGCGGCACCAGCAGGTCTTCAAGGCGCCCTTCCAGCTCGTTCATGGTCTTGACCACATCGAAGTTCTGCCGCGAGCAACTCGGGCAGGCGATGAAGTTGATGCCACGGGAACGCAGATGCAAAGACTTGAGAATGTCGTAACCGACCTTCACTTCCTCGACCGGATCGGCCGCCAGCGAGATGCGGATAGTATCGCCAATCCCCTCGGCGAGCAGCATACCTAGGCCCACGGCGGATTTCACTGTGCCCGAACGCAAACCACCGGCTTCGGTGATGCCCAGGTGCAGCGGCTGGACGATTTCTTTCGCCAGCAGACGGTAGGCTTCGACGGCCATGAACACGTCGGAGGCTTTCACGCTGACCTTGAAGTCCTGGAAATTCAGGCGTTCGAGGTGCTCGACGTGACGCAGCGCGGACTCGACCAGTGCAGCCGGGGTCGGTTCGCCGTATTTCTTCTGCAGGTCTTTTTCCAGGGAACCGGCGTTGACGCCGATACGGATCGGAATCCCGCGGTCACGGGCGGCATCGACCACGGCACGCACCCGGTCTTCACGACCGATGTTGCCCGGGTTGATGCGCAGACAGTCCACACCCAGTTCGGCGACGCGCAGAGCGATCTTGTAGTCGAAGTGGATGTCGGCAACCAGCGGCACCTTGACCAGTTGCTTGATCCTGCCGAACGCCTCGGCGGCGTCCATGTCCGGTACCGAAACACGGACGATGTCGACGCCGGCGGCTTCCAGACGATTGATCTGGGCGACGGTGGCAGCCACATCATTGGTGTCGCTGTTGGTCATGCTCTGCACAGCGATGGGCGCATCGCCGCCAACAGGTACGTTACCGACCCAGATCTTGCGCGAAACGCGACGTTTGATTGGAGATTCGCCGTGCATGACTTATTGACCCAACTTCAGGCGAGCAGTCTCGCCACTGGTGAACGGAGCGATATCGACCGGTTGGCCGTTGTAGCTGACCTGTGCGGCGCGAGCCACACCCAGGCGCACCGCCAGTGGCGGTTTGCCGGAAACCGAAACGCTGTCGCCTTTATGTTTCAGACCGCTGAACAGCACTTTGCCGCGACCATCGGTGACCTGTGCCCAGCAATCGGCGGTGAACTGCAGTTGCACCTGGCCGTCGCCAGCCGCTGGGACAGCTGCTTCTGCGGTCGGCGCAGGGGTAGCCGCGACCACTGGTGCGGTGACCGTCGGCGCTGGTGTGGCCGGGGCATTCGGTGCCGGAGCCGCCACAACCGGAGCCGGTGTATGAACCGGTGCGGCTGGCGTGGTTGCAGCCGGGGCGGCGGGTGCGGTGGCCGGAGCAACCGGCTCGGCACCGGTCGATTCAGCGGTGGTTTCCGCTTGTGGCAGTGCCAGAGCTGTCGCGCCCTCGGCCTGACCTTCGGCCACGGCCTGGTCTTCCGGCTCGTCGATCGGGTGAATCTGTGTGGTGCCGTCGGCGCCTTCGACTTCAACGTGCTCCGGGGCCAGGCTGGTCACGTCCTTGCTGCGCTGCGAGGTCTGATCCTGCCACCAGACGAAACCGCCGCCGATGACCGCGATCAGCAACAGCAGGCTGACGATGCGCAAAATAGTGTGTGAAACCCGTACTGGCTCTTCGATACGGCCCAGCGCATGCACGTTGCTGCCCTGGGAGTCGGTGCCGGTGGACTGGTCGAATTGCTGAACCAGAACAGTCTGATCCATCCCGAGCAATTTGGCATAAGCGCGAATGTAACCGCGAGCGAAGGTATGCCCCGGCAGCTTGTCGAAAGCGCCAGCTTCAAGATTGCTCAGGGAAGTCACGGTGAGGTTGAGCTTGAGGGCCACTTCGGCCAGCGACCAGCCATTGCTTTCGCGGGCCTGGCGCAAAGTCTCACCGGGATTAACGCGAGTCGCTGCTACAACTTCGGGATGCGCCGCTTTCATCATTGCTCCGACAGGTATTGCTGATATTCCGGCGTACCGGGATAGAGTCGTTTTAATTGCAGGCCATAACTGGCGGCCTTGTCGCGATCTTCAAACACTTTTGCCAGCCGAACGCCGAGCAATAGACTACGTGCATTTTGCTCGGTTAGCAGGCTGAAACGGTCGTAATAGTCACGCGCGGGCACATAATGCCCGTCTTCGAAGGACAACTCAGCCATTTCCAGCAAAGCGCGCGGTTGTTGACGGTTCAGCCGCAGGGCTTTTTCCAGTTGCTGCTGTGCCAGATCCCGCTGACCGAGTTTCGAGGCGGTCATACCGAGGTTCTCGAAGACTCGCGAACGCTCAGGATACAGGGTATCGGCGGCTGCCTGCTCAAAACGCTCGTAGGCTTCCTTGTAACGCTGTTCTTCGTAGAGAAAACTGCCGTAGTTATTGAGGATTCGTGCATCGGTGGGACGCGAGGACAGGGCTTTGCGGAAATGTTCGTCGGCCAGCTTCGGCTCCATTTCGGCCTGGAACACCAGGCCGAGGGCAGCGTTGGCATCAGGATCGGAGCCGTCCAGCTCCAGCGCCTTCTTCAGCGGCACCTTGGCGCGCTCGGTCATCCCTTGCTGCAAGTATCCCAGTCCCAGCTGCACGTAAGCGGCACGCGCTTCGTCGCGGCCCTTGCTGGTCTTCATCGGGTTGTAGTCACCCGACAGGACACAACCAGCACACAGGCTGGCCATCAGCAACAGCAGCGCAAAGCGCAGGGACATAGAGATCCTCTCTTAGTTAGTGTTCGCGGCGTTCTGTGCCAGATCGCTGTCGGCGCTCAACTCGCGCACGGCGATGTAACGTTCACTGCGACGGGTGCGATCCAGCACCTGCCCTACCAATTGACCACACGCAGCGTCGATGTCTTCACCACGGGTGGTGCGGACAGTGACGTTAAAGCCGGCCTGATGCAACTGATCCTGGAACCGACGAATGGCATTGTTGCTCGGCCGCTCGTACCCGGAATGCGGGAACGGGTTGAATGGAATCAGGTTGATCTTGCACGGAATGTCTTTGAGCAGCTCGATCATTTCCACGGCGTGCTCAAGCTTGTCGTTGACGTCCTTGAGCAAGGTGTACTCGATGGTCAGCACGCGTTTCTCGCCCAGGGCGGACATGTAGCGCTGGCACGACTCGAGCAGCATCTTAAGCGGATATTTCTTGTTGATCGGCACCAATTGGTTACGCAATGCGTCATTCGGTGCGTGCAGAGACAACGCCAGGGAGACGTCGATGTGCTTGGCCAGCTCATCGATCATCGGCACCACGCCCGAAGTGGACAGGGTCACGCGGCGCTTGGAGATCCCGTAACCGAGGTCATCCATCATCAGATGCATGGCGGCCACGACGTTGTCGAAGTTCAGCAGCGGTTCGCCCATGCCCATCATCACCACGTTGGTGATGGCGCGGTCGATGGTGGCGGGAACACTGCCGAAGGATTTGTTGGCAATCCACACCTGACCGATGACTTCGGCGGCGGTGAGGTTGCTGTTGAAGCCTTGCTTGCCGGTGGAGCAGAAACTGCAGTCCAGGGCACAGCCTGCCTGGGACGAAACGCACAGAGTGCCGCGTTTGCCCTGGGGAATGTACACGGTCTCGACACAGCTGCCGGACGCCACGCGCACCACCCACTTGCGGGTGCCGTCGCTGGAAATGTCCTCGCTGACCACTTCGGGACCACGGACCTCAGCAATAGCCTTGAGCTTGTCGCGCAAGGCCTTGCTGACGTTCGTCATGGCGTCGAAATCATCGACGCCAAAGTGGTGAATCCATTTCATTACCTGACCGGCACGGAAACGCTTCTCCCCGATTGAGTCGAAGAATTTTTCCATTTCCGGCTGGGTCAGACCCAGCAGGTTTGTTTTAACAGTCGATGTAGTCATGGATTCACCTTCACTCTTTAAGCAATGCTTAGCGAGTGGTTACTTCAGTAGCTGCGAAGAAGTACGAGATTTCGCGAGCAGCAGCGGCTTCGGAGTCCGAACCGTGAACGGCGTTGGCGTCGATCGACTCGGCGAAGTCAGCACGGATGGTGCCGGCAGCAGCTTCTTTAGGGTTGGTAGCGCCCATCAGCTCACGGTTCAGAGCGATAGCGTTTTCGCCTTCCAGTACCTGAACAACAACAGGACCGGAGATCATGAAAGCAACCAGGTCGCCGAAGAAACCGCGCTCTTTGTGCTCAGCGTAGAAGCCTTCAGCTTCGGCTTTGGACAGCTGCTTCAGTTTCGAAGCTACAACGCGCAGGCCTGCTTTTTCGAAACGAGTGGTGATCTCGCCGATGACGTTTTTTGCAACAGCGTCAGGCTTGATGATGGAGAAAGTACGTTGAACAGCCATGGTGTAACTCCAGAAACAGTAATTTGCGAAAAATTAAACCCGCGAATTATACGCGGGTTCTTGGGTATTGCCTAACCTGCGAGGACGATCAGTCCAATTCTTCAGCCCAGAGCGTCTGAACCGCTTCCAACACTTTCTCGCCGACCCGGCCAGAGGTGTTGTCAAAATCCGGCAGCTCTTTGATCCATTGCTGCAGATCGACGAAATTGACAGAGAACGGGTCTACACCCGGCTTGGCTTCGGCCAATTCTTCGGCAATGCGTTGAACATCATTCCAACCGTAGCTCATGACAGTCTTACCAGTCAGTGCGGCGCTTCGGCCGCATGGTTAAGCGAATATTTCGGGATCTCGACGGTGATGTCTTCATCACCCACGATAGCCTGACAGGCCAGACGCGATTGCGCTTCCAGACCCCAGGCGCGATCGAGGAAGTCTTCTTCCAGTTCGTCGGCCTCTTCCAGCGAGTCGAAACCCTCGCGGATGATGCAGTGGCAAGTGGTGCAGGCGCAGACGCCGCCACAGGCACTTTCCATCTCGATGTGGTGCTCGTGAGCCAGCTCGAGAATCGAAGTGCCGGGCTCGGCCTCGACAACCATGCCTTCAGGGCAGAACTTCTCGTGGGGCAGAAAAATGACCTGCGGCATCAGATATCCTCGATTTCATTCAGATTGCGCCCCGACAGAGCGGCTTTCACCGTCAGATCCATGCGGCGGGCAGCAAAAGCATCGGTCACTTGCGACAGACGCTTGGTCTGCTGCTCGATGGCGTAACCATCAGTGCCTTTCATCAGTTCGGCCAGTTCCTGCATCTGCAGCTCGATGACCATGCGCTCCTCGGAGTCGAGCAAACGCTCGCCATCAGCCTCCAGAGCACCTTGCACCGCTTCGATCAGGCGCTGGGCATCGACTTGCTGTTCGCGCAGAACTCGGGCGACCTTGTCGTCATTGGCGTGCTGGAACGAGTCCTTGAGCATCTTGGCGATTTCGCCATCAGTCAGGCCGTAGGACGGCTTGACCTGAATGCTCGCCTCGACGCCCGAACCCAGTTCGCGGGCAGACACGCTGAGCAGGCCGTCGGCATCGACCTGGAAGGTCACGCGAATCTTCGCCGCACCAGCCACCATCGCCGGAATGCCGCGCAATTCGAAGCGAGCCAGGGAGCGGCAGTCGCTGATCAGCTCGCGCTCACCCTGCAGCACATGGATCGCCATGGCCGACTGGCCGTCTTTATAAGTAGTGAAGTCCTGCGCACGGGCGACCGGGATGGTGGTGTTGCGCGGAATCACCTTCTCCATCAGCCCGCCCATGGTTTCCAGCCCAAGGGACAGTGGAATCACGTCGAGCAGCAGCAGTTCGCCGCCATCACGCTTGTTGCCAGCCAGCGTATCCGCCTGGATCGCGGCCCCGATGGCCACCACTTGATCCGGGTCGATTTCGGTCAGTGGCTGACGACCGAAGGCTTCGGCGACGGCCTCGCGAACACGCGGCACACGGGTCGAACCACCGACCATGACCACGGCATGCACGTCTTCCAGCTCAATACCGGAATCACGCACAGCGCGGCGGCAGGCTTTCAGGCTGCGAGCAACCATCGGCTCGATCAGCGCATCGAAGGCTTCGCGGGTCAGCTGCGCTTTCCAGTCACCGTAGGCGACTTCAACGCTGGCCGCATCGGTCAGGGCTTCTTTGGCCGCACAGGCGGTTTGCAGCAGATTGCGTTGTGCGCCCGGGTCGAGATCGGCAGACAGGCCGGCGCTCTCGATAATCCAGCCGGCAATCGCGTGATCGAAGTCATCCCCGCCCAAGGCGCTGTCGCCGCCGGTGGCCAGCACTTCGAAAACACCGCCAGTCAGACGCAGAATCGAAATATCGAAGGTTCCGCCGCCCAGGTCATAGATTGCGACCAGACCTTCGGCGTGTTGGTCCAGACCATACGCCACGGCGGCAGCGGTCGGCTCATTGAGCAGACGCAGCACGTTCAGACCGGCGAGTTTCGCCGCGTCTTTAGTAGCCTGGCGCTGCGCATCGTCGAAATACGCCGGAACGGTGATCACCGCACCGACCAGCTCGCCACCCAGGGTCGCTTCAGCACGCTGACGCAGCACCTTGAGGATATCAGCGGAGACTTCGACCGGGCTTTTCGGGCCTTGTACGGTGTCGATGAACGGCATGTGCGATTCGCCGCCGACAAAGCGGTATGGCAGCTGCTCGCCCAATTGCTTGACGTCGGACAAACCACGCCCCATCAGGCGCTTGACCGACAGCACAGTGTTCAAGGGATCGGAGGACGCGGCCAGTTTGGCCGATTCGCCAACCTCGACGCGGTCGGCGTGATAACGCACGGCGGACGGCAGGATGACCTGCCCGTCAGCGTCGGCCAGTGGCTCGGAAAGACCACTGCGCAACGCAGCGACCAGCGAATTGGTAGTGCCCAAGTCGATTCCCACAGCCAGACGACGCTGGTGCGGTTGAGGACTTTGGCCGGGTTCGGCGATCTGCAGTAGGGCCATCGTGATCAGGACTTATCTGTATATCAGGCGTGCGACCGGAGCGGCACTGGGTTAATCGTCGAGGCGCTCTTCTAACTGGCGCACTTCGTAGGTGAGCTTGTCGAGGAACTGCATGCGCCGCATCAGGCGTTCGGCCTGTTCGCGTTGCGCTGCATCATCCCAACAGGCTGCGAAGCTTTCGTTCAACTGTTCCTGAGCCACCTTCAGGCGCCGCTTGAATACCGCGACACCGTCGAGGTCGGCGCTGTCCTGAAGGTCTTCGAGTTCTTCGCGCCATTGCATCTGCTGCAGAAGAAACTCGGGATCATGGACCGTGACTTCCATCGGCACTTCATGCCCGCTGATGGTCAGCAGGTAGCGTGCACGCTGGGCAGGACTCTTGAGCGTCTGATACGCGTCGTTAAGCCGCGCAGACTGCTCGAGCGCTGAGCGCTGCTCACGCTCGGAGGCGTCGGCGAAGCGGTCAGGATGAACACCGCGCGCCAACTCACGGTAGCGCGTGGCCAACTGCTCGAGATCCAGGCGAAAGCTCGGTTGCAGCTCGAATAAAGCGAAATGACAAGGAATACCCACGACAAGCCTCAGATGTTGAAGCTTTCGCCGCAGCCACATTCACCGCGTACGTTGGGGTTGTTGAACTTGAAGCCTTCGTTCAACCCTTCCTTGACGAAATCGAGCTCGGTGCCGTCCAGGTAGGCCAGGCTTTTCGGGTCGATGATCACTTTCTCGCCGTGACTTTCGAACACCTGATCCTCGGCAACCACCTCGTCGACAAACTCCAGCACGTAGGCAAGGCCGGAACAGCCCGTGGTGCGAACACCCAGACGAATCCCTTCACCTTTGCCGCGCCCGTCGAGGGAGCGTCGCACGTGTCGAGCAGCCGCTTCTGTCATGCTGATAGCCATCGTTGACTCCTTACTCGTCGCGCAATGCTTAGATCAAGCCTTTCTTCTGCTTGTAGTCGCGAACAGCCGCTTTGATAGCGTCTTCAGCGAGTACCGAGCAGTGGATTTTCACTGGCGGCAGAGCCAGTTCTTCGGCCAGCTGAGTGTTCTTGATGGTCTCGGCTTCGTCCAGCGTCTTGCCCTTCATCCACTCGGTGGCCAGGGAGCTGGAAGCGATTGCCGAACCGCAGCCATAGGTCTTGAACTTGGCGTCTTCGATAACGCCTTGATCGTTGACCTTGATCTGCAGACGCATCACGTCGCCGCACGCCGGAGCGCCGACCATGCCGGTGCCGACATCCGGGTCTTCCGCGTTCATCTTGCCAACGTTGCGCGGGTTTTCGTAGTGGTCGATGACCTTTTCGCTGTAAGCCATGGTGCTTAATCCTCACTCATCAGAGAGTCGCTCTTTAAGCCCTGCAACCTGGGGTCGCAGGGCCGGTTCGCGGCGACTTGAAATCAGTGTGCCGCCCACTCGATTTTCGAAATGTCGACACCGTCTTTGTACATGTCCCACAGCGGCGACAGAGCGCGCAGCTTGGTAACGGCCTCGCAGACTTTCTGCGCGGCGTAGTCGATTTCTTCTTCGGTGGTGAAACGGCCGAAGGTGAAACGGATCGAGCTGTGCGCCAGTTCGTCGTTGCGGCCGAGGGCGCGCAGAACGTACGAAGGCTCCAGGGATGCCGAGGTGCAGGCCGAACCGGACGATACCGCCAGATCCTTGAGCGCCATGATCAGCGACTCGCCTTCAACGTAGTTGAAGCTCAGGTTCAGGTTGTGCGGAACGCGGGCGGTCAGGCTGCCGTTGACGTACAGCTCTTCCAGATGCTCGACCTGCTTGTAGAAGCGGTCGCTCAGGGCTTTGATGCGCACGTTTTCGGCAGCCATGTCTTCCTTGGCTACACGGAACGCTTCGCCCATGCCGACGATCTGGTGGGTCGCCAAGGTGCCGGAACGCATGCCACGTTCGTGACCGCCACCGTGCATGGTCGCTTCGATGCGCACACGCGGCTTGCGGCTGACGTACAGCGCGCCGATGCCTTTAGGGCCGTAGGTTTTGTGGGCGGAGAACGACATCATGTCGACTTTCAGCTTCTGCAGGTCAATGTCGACCTTGCCAGTGGACTGAGCCGCGTCAACATGCAGCAGAACGCCCTTGGAGCGGGTCAGTTCGCCGATGGCAGCGATGTCATTGATGGTGCCGATTTCGTTGTTCACGTGCATCACCGACACCAGGATAGTGTCTTCGCGCAGTGCCGCTTCGATCATCGCCGGAGTGATCAGACCGTCTTCGGTCGGCTCGAGGTAGGTGACCTCGAAGCCTTCACGCTCCAGTTGGCGCATGGTATCGAGGACAGCCTTGTGTTCGATCTTGCTGGTGATCAGGTGCTTGCCCTTGGAGCCATAGAAATGCGCCGCACCTTTGATCGCCAGGTTGTCGGATTCGGTGGCGCCGGATGTCCAGACGATTTCACGCGGATCGGCGTTGACCAGGTCGGCCACCTGACGACGGGCGTTTTCGACGGACTCTTCAGCTTTCCAGCCGAACACGTGGGAACGGGACGCCGGGTTACCGAAGTTTCCGTCGACCAGCAGGCATTCACTCATCTTTTGCGCAACGCGCGGATCGACCGGGGTGGTCGCAGAGTAATCAAGGTAAATCGGCAATTTCATGGACTATCTCCTAAATCAGGCTGGCTGGCGTGCCGCTAGCTCTTTGGCTGTCATTCGACGGCGGACGCTTCAATCTTGTCCAGGCGCGGCGCCTTGCCATTGCAACGACGCTGATCCTGACGCTGGGCCACTTCCTGCACCTCACGGCGAGTTACGAGGTCGGCCAAGCTGATACCGCTGAGAAATTCGTGAATCTGCAGGCTCAGGTCGCACCACAGGTGATGAGTCAGGCAGGTGTCGCCGGAATGGCAATCGCCCTGGCCCTGGCACTTTGTAGCATCGACCGATTCGTTGACCGCATCGATCACCTGAGCCACCTGGATGCCCTGCATGTCGCGCGACAGCTGGTAACCACCGCCTGGACCGCGAACGCTGGAAACCAGGTTGCTGCGGCGCAGCTTGGCGAAAAGCTGTTCGAGATAGGACAGGGAGATGCCTTGGCGCTCGGAGATATCGGCCAGGGACACCGGCCCGTGCTGCGCGTGCAACGCCAGGTCAAGCATGGCGGTCACGGCGTATCGGCCTTTTGTAGTCAGTCGCATGGACAGTTACCACGGAGTTCGGAATGGGCGGGAGTATGCAATTCCCGAGCATTTAAGTCAACTATAAGACCTAGTGCTTTAGTCAGGTTTACCCGCAAAAGAGCGCGCGCATCATAGCAAAGGCTGGCGGCGTACAGCCAGCGCAACCGCGAGATCGTTCTTCGCGAGCAGGCTCGCTCCCACATTGGAAAGCATTCACCAGCGGGAGCGAGCCTGCTCGCGAAACGCGGCGCCCCGGTTTAGCTGGCCTGGCTCTGATCCTTGCCCTTCACGCAGGCAAAGTCTTCTTCGCGCAGCTCAGGCAGATCTTTCGCACAGTAATTACTGCCCAGATCCTTCAGCGCGCCGCACATCCCTTCCAGCCGTCCATCCACCGCTTGCAGGTGATCGAGCAACTGACCGATGGCACGGGCCACCGGATCGGGCATGTCTTCGCTGACACCATAAGCATCGAAGCCGATCTTCTCAGCCATCGCCTTGCGCTTGGCGTCCTGCTCTTCATCGGACTTGACGATGATCCGCCCCGGAATCCCCACCACTGTGGCGCCCGGCGGCACTTCCTTGGTGACCACTGCGTTGGAGCCGACTTTGGCGCCAGCCCCTACCGTGAACGGGCCGAGCACTTTGGCGCCAGCACCAACCACCACGCCATCACCCAGCGTCGGGTGGCGCTTGCCTTTGTTCCAACTGGTACCACCGAGGGTTACGCCCTGATAAATGGTCACGTCATCGCCGATCTCGGCGGTTTCACCAATGACGATGCCCATGCCGTGATCGATGAAGAAACGCCGACCGACCTTGGCACCCGGATGAATCTCGATCCCGGTCAACCAACGACCGAAGTTCGACACCAGTCGCGCCAGCCATTTCAGCTCGTTGCGCCACAGCATCCCGGCCAACCGATGAATCCAGATCGCGTGCATACCGGGGTAGCAGGTCAGGACTTCAAAAGCGTTACGCGCCGCCGGGTCTCGATGGAATACGCTCTGGATATCTTCACGCAAACGCTCAAACATCATTCAGTCCTTCCGCTTAAGAAGCTCACCACGGGCCGCTTTTTGGGTTTCCGTGAGGATGCCACGCAAAATATTCATTTCCGCCCGGCTGACCGAGCTGCGTCCGTACAATCGGCGCAGGCGCGCCATCAAGTGCCGTGGCTTTTCCGGATCGAGGAATTCGATGGCAACCAGCGTCTGCTCCAGATGCTCGTAAAAGCGCTCCAGCTCATCCATGGTCGCGAGCTCGGCGCTTTTCACCGAGGCCACTTCTTCTTTCTCGATCTTGGTCGGCTGCCCTTGAGCGGCCAGCCAGGCCATGCGCACTTCGTAGCTCAACACCTGCACCGCCGCCCCGAGGTTCAACGAGCTGAACTCAGGATCGGAGGGGATGTGCACGTGAAAGTGACATCGCTGCAGCTCCTCGTTGGTCAGGCCGGAGTCTTCACGACCGAACACCAACGCGATTTGTGCGCCCTGCCCCGCTTCCTCGACCACTTTGCTCCCGCATTCGCGGGGATCGAGCAGCGGCCAGGGAATGCGCCGGTCACGGGCGCTGGTGCCGAGCACCAGATTGCAGCCGACCAGGGCGTCTTCCAGAGTGGCGACGACTTGCGCGTTTTCAAGGATGTCACCGGCACCGGAAGCACGCGCATCGGCTTCGTGATGCGGAAACAGGCGCGGTTCGACCAGCACCAGCCGCGACAGACCCATGTTTTTCATGGCGCGCGCGGCCCCGCCGATGTTGCCGGGGTGGCTGGTATTGACCAGGACGACACGAATGTTCTGCAGCAAGGGAGGCGCTCTCGGACACAGGAAAGGGGTGCAAATCTTACAGAACAGCCTACCGTTAAGCTATGAAAGCGAACAGCGACCTTCACCTGAAGAAAAGTTCTGATAGAATGCGCGGCTTTCTTTAACAACCTTAGGTGACACATCCATGCAGCCCATGCTGAATATCGCGCTGCGCGCCGCCCGCAGCGCCAGTGAACTGATCTTCCGCTCCATCGAGCGCCTGGATACCATCAAGGTCGACGAAAAAGACGCCAAGGATTATGTATCCGAGGTCGATCGCGCCGCCGAACAGAAAATCATCGATGCTCTGCGCAAGGCTTACCCGAATCACTCGATCCAGGGCGAAGAGACCGGCATGCACGTCGGTAACGGCATCGAAGGCGAAGAGTACCTGTGGATCATCGATCCACTGGACGGCACCACCAACTTCCTGCGTGGCATTCCTCACTTTGCTGTCAGCATTGCCTGCAAATACCGTGGTCGCCTGGAGCACGCAGTGGTTCTGGATCCGGTTCGCCAGGAAGAATTCACCGCCAGCCGTGGTCGCGGCGCTCAACTGAACGGTCGTCGTCTGCGCGTCAGCGGTCGCACCAGCCTCGACGGCGCTCTGCTGGGCACTGGCTTCCCGTTCCGTGACGACCAGATGGACAACCTCGACAACTACCTGGGCATGTTCCGCGCCCTGGTTGGCCAGACTGCCGGCATCCGCCGCGCCGGCTCCGCCAGCCTGGACCTGGCCTACGTGGCTGCCGGTCGTTTCGACGCGTTCTGGGAATCGGGTCTGTCCGAGTGGGACATGGCTGCAGGCGCCCTGCTGATTCAAGAAGCTGGCGGCCTGGTGAGCGACTTCACCGGCGGTCACGATTTCCTTGAAAAAGGCCACATCGTTGCCGGCAATACCAAATGCTTCAAGGCAGTACTGACGGCGATCCAGCCGCACCTGCCGGCTTCGCTGAAGCGCTAAGCTTCCTGCGAAAAGCAAAAAGCACCCTTTGGGGTGCTTTTTTTATGCCTGGAATTCGATCTTCAGATCACCAAAACCTTCATGTGGGAGCGAGCCTGCTCGCGAATGCGGTATGCCAGCCGACATCAATATTGACTGTCAGAATGCATTCGCGAGCAGACTCGCTCCCACAAGAAATCCGGGTTTAGCCAGAAATTCCGGGCACAAAAAAGCACCCCGCAGGGTGCTTCTTGTTAAACAGTCGGTCCTTACTGAGCCGGCTGATTCTGCGACAGAATCAACTTGCCTTCCTTGTCGACCGGAATCTGGTTGCCCGGATCGCGATCCATCCGCACTTTGCCTTCCTTGCCATCGAGCGAATAACGCACGTCGTAACCGACAACCTTGTCGCTGATGTCATTCACGGTGTTACAGCGAGTCTGGGTGGTGGTGTAGGTATCGCGGTTCTGCATGCCTTCCTGCACCTTGTTACCGGCATAACCGCCACCGACCGCGCCAGCGACCGTGGCAATCTTCTTGCCGGTACCGCCGCCGATCTGGTTACCCAGCAAACCACCCGCTACCGCACCAATCGCGGTACCGAGGATCTGGTGTTGATCCTTGACCGGCGCCTGGCGGGTTACAGCAACATCCTTGCACACTTCACGTGGAGTCTTGATCTGTGTTTTGACCGGTTCTACGGCCAGCACTTGCGCATACTCAGGGCCGCTTTTAACCAGGCTGTAGGTGGCAACAGCACCCCCGGCAGTCACACCGACAGCACCCAATACCGCACCAACCAGCAACGACTTGTTCACATGAACCTCCTGACCATCACATGCGGGACGCGCCCGCGCTTCTCCCAGCCTTGGAGCATAAAAAAAGGCGCGAGTTCAACTCGCGCCTTTTTCGGGCTGACAACCGGTGAAGCGATGGCCGTTATGGACGGTCGTCGACTTCCTTCTCGGTGTTGGCCGGAGGAATCAGATCCTCGGTGCTCAGGTTCAGCCAGATCAGCACCACGTTCGCGATGTAGATCGACGAGTAGGTACCCGCCAGAACGCCGATGAACAGGGCGATGGAGAAGCCGAACAGGTTGTCGCCACCGAAGAACAGCAGCGCAGCGATCGCCAGCAAGGTGGAGATCGACGTTGCCATGGTCCGCAGCAAGGTCTGGGTGGTCGAGATGTTGATGTTCTCGATCAACGAAGCCTTGCGCAGCACACGGAAGTTTTCACGAACCCGGTCGAACACGACGATGGTGTCGTTCAGCGAGTAACCGATGATCGCCAGTACCGCCGCCAGCACCGTCAGGTCGAAGGTGATCTGGAAGAACGACAGGATACCGACAGTCACGATCACGTCGTGAATCAGCGAAACGATAGCGCCGACCGCGAATTTCCACTGAAAGCGGAAAGCCAGGTAGATCAGGATGCCGCCGAGCGCCAGGAGCATGCCGAGGCCGCCCTGGTCGCGCAGTTCTTCACCGACCTGCGGGCCGACGAACTCGACGCGCTTGACCGTCGCCGGGTTGTCGCCGCCGACTTTCTGCAGCGCGTCTGCTACCTGATGACCCAATTGCGGGTCTTCACCCGGCATGCGCACCAGCAGATCGGTGGTCGCACCGAAGTTCTGCACGATGGCTTCGTGGTAACCGGAAGTCGCCAGTTGCTCGCGCACTTTGGTGACGTCAGCCGGACGCTCGTAGGTCAGCTCGATGAGCGTACCGCCGGTGAAGTCCAGACCCCAGTTCATGCCCTTGTGGAAAACGCTGAACAAGGCCAGAACGGTGAGAAACACAGTGACGCCGAACGCAAAGTTGCGAACGCCCATGAAGTTGATTGTACGTAACATGGCAGCCCCTTAAATCCACAACTTCTTGAAGTCACGTCCGCCGAAGATCAGGTTGACCATTGCGCGGGTCACCATGATGGCCGTGAACATCGAGGTAAAGATCCCGAGGGACATGGTCACTGCGAAGCCCTTCACCGGGCCGGTGCCCATGGCGAAGAGGATGCCGCCGACCAGCAGAGTGGTCAGGTTGGCGTCGAGAATCGCGGTGAATGCCCGGCCGAAGCCTTCGTTGATTGCACGCTGCACGGTCATGCCGGCGGCGATCTCTTCACGGATCCGCGAGAAGATCAGCACGTTGGCGTCGACCGCCATACCCATGGTCAAGACGATACCGGCGATACCCGGCAGGGTCAGCGTTGCACCCAGCAGCGACATCAGCGCCAGCAGCAGCACCATGTTCACCGCCAGTGCGACCGTGGCGATCACACCGAAGAAGCGGTAGATGGCGATGATGAACAGCGAGACGAACAGCATGCCCCACAGCGATGCATCGATACCTTTGGTGATGTTGTCAGCACCCAGGCTCGGACCGATTGTGCGCTCTTCAGCGAAGTACATCGGCGCGGCCAGACCACCGGCACGCAGCAGCAGTGCCAGCTCGGACGATTCGCCCTGGCCGTTCAGGCCGGTGATACGGAACTGCGCACCCAGCGGCGACTGAATGGTCGCCAGACTGATGATCTTCTTCTCTTCCTTGAAGGTCTGAACCGGCACGTCTTTCTCGACGCCGTCGACAACCTGCTTGGTGTAAGTGGTCACCGGACGTTGTTCGATGAAGATCACCGCCATGCTGCGGCCCACGTTCGAACGGGTCGCGCGGCTCATCAGCTCGCCACCGTGACCGTCCAGACGGATGTTCACTTCTGGTGTGCCGTGCTCGCCGAAACCGGCCTTGGCGTCGGTCACCTGGTCACCGGTGATGATCAGGCCACGCTCGATCTGCGCAGGAGGACGCTTGCCTTCACGGAACTCGAAGGTCTCGGAAGTGGCTTTCGAAGCACCCGGCTCTGCAGCCAGACGGAACTCAAGGTTGGCCGTCTTGCCGAGAATACGCTTGGCTTCGGCAGTGTCCTGCACGCCCGGCAGCTCAACCACGATGCGGTTGGCGCCCTGACGCTGAACGATCGGTTCGGCAACACCCAGCTCGTTGACGCGGTTACGTACCGTGGTCAGGTTCTGCTTGATGGAGTATTCACGGATTTCCGCCAGCTTGGCCGGGGTCATCGCCAGACGCAGCACCGGTTGACCGTTGAGGTCGGCCGGAACAATGTCGAAATCGTTGAAGTTCTTGCGGATCAGCGCACGGGCCTGTTCGCGGGAGTCAGCATCGCTGAAGCCCAACTGAATGGCGCCGCCCAGTTGTGGCAGGCTGCGATAGCGCAGCTTCTCTTTGCGCAGCAGGCTCTTGACGTCGCCTTCGTAGACTTTCAGGCGGGCGTCGAGGGCTTTGTCCATGTCCACTTCCAGCAGGAAGTGCACACCACCGGACAAGTCCAGACCCAGCTTCATCGGGTGCGCGCCCAGGTTGCGCAGCCATTGCGGGGTGGTCTGTGCCAGGTTCAGTGCGACGACGTAGTCATCACCCAATGCCTTGCGCACAACGTCCTTGGCCGGCAGCTGGTCTTCAGCCTTGGTCAGACGGATCAGACCGCCCTTGCCGTTGGCGGCCAGCGAAGCTGCCTTGACGTTGATCCCGGACTCACGCAGCGCGGTGCTGACGCGATCCAGATCGGCCTGATTGACCTGCAGTGCCGTGCTGGCGCCGCTGATCTGAATGGCCGGGTCATCGGGGTATAGATTGGGAGCGGAATAAATCAGACCGATCGCCAGCACCGCCAGGATCAGAATGTATTTCCACAGAGGATATTTGTTCAGCATCACGCCGCCCGTTATGAACGCGGGGCGCCTTGCGCGCCCCGTCGATTGAGTAGAAGTTGGAACCTTAGATCGCTTTCAGCGTGCCTTTTGGCAGCGTGGCGGCGATGGCGCCCTTCTGGAACTTCATTTCCACGGTGTCGGAAACTTCCAGAACCACGAAGTCATCGGCCACTTTGGTGATCTTGCCGGCGATGCCGCCGGTGGTGACCACTTCGTCACCCTTCGCAAGGCTGCTCAGCAGGTTCTTCTGCTCTTTGGCGCGCTTGGCCTGTGGACGCCAGATCATCAGGTAGAAGATGACCAGGAAACCGACCAGGAAAATCCACTCGAAGCCGCCGCCCATTGGGCCTGCAGCAGCCGGTGCAGCTGCGTCAGCCATGGCGTTAGAGATAAAAAAGCTCATTTAGCACTCCAGTTGCAAATGTTGAATCTTGGGGTCAGAAAACTCAGTCCAAAGGCGGAACGGGGAGCCCGCGTTTGGCGTAGAAGGCATCGACAAAGGCGGCCAATGTACCCTGTTGAATAGCCTCGCGCAAACCAGCCATCAGCACCTGATAATGGCGCAAGTTATGGATGGTATTGAGCATGCTGCCGAGCATTTCGCCGCACTTGTCCAGGTGATGCAGATAAGCGCGGGAGAAGTTCTGGCAGGTATAGCAATCGCAGGTCGGATCCAGCGGCGAATCATCATGGCGATGGAACGCGTTACGGATCTTCAGCACGCCTGTGTCAATGAACAGATGCCCATTGCGGGCATTACGGGTTGGCATCACGCAATCGAACATGTCCACACCGCGGCGCACACCCTCAACCAGATCTTCCGGTTTGCCAACGCCCATAAGGTAACGAGGTTTGTCAGCCGGCATCATGCCCGGCAGATAATCCAGCACCTTGATCATCTCGTGCTTCGGCTCGCCCACCGACAGACCGCCGATGGCCAGGCCGTCAAAACCGATCTTGTCGAGGCCTTCCAGCGAGCGCATGCGCAGATCCTGGTGCATGCCACCCTGAACGATACCGAACAGCGCCGCGGTGTTGTCGCCATGCGCGTTTTTCGAGCGCTGGGCCCAACGCAGCGACAGCTCCATGGATACGCGAGCGACATCTTCGTCAGCCGGGTACGGCGTGCACTCGTCGAAGATCATCACGATGTCGGAACCGAGATCGCGCTGCACCTGCATCGATTCTTCCGGGCCCATGAACACTTTCGAGCCGTCGACCGGGGAGGCGAAGGTCACGCCCTCCTCCTTGATCTTGCGCATCGCGCCCAGGCTGAACACCTGGAAACCGCCGGAGTCGGTGAGGATCGGGCCTTTCCACTGCATGAAATCGTGCAGGTCGCCGTGTTCCTTGATCACCTCCGTGCCCGGGCGCAGCCACAGGTGAAAGGTGTTGCCCAGAATGATTTCCGCGCCAGTGGCGACGATGTCACGCGGCAACATGCCCTTGACCGTGCCATAGGTGCCCACCGGCATGAAGGCCGGGGTCTCGACGGTGCCACGCGGGAAGGTCAGCCGACCACGACGAGCCTTGCCATCGGTGGCAAGCAGTTCAAAGGACATGCGACATTCGCGACTCATTCTGTTTCCTCTGGGCCTGTGTGTTCAGGGGCAGTCGGGGCGGGATTACGGGTGATGAACATCGCATCACCGTAGCTGAAAAAGCGGTAGCCGTTGTCGACGGCGGCTTTATAAGCGGCCATGGTTTCGGGATAACCGGCGAACGCCGAAACCAGCATCAACAGCGTGGATTCCGGCAAATGGAAGTTGGTGACCAGGGCGTCGACCACATGGAACGGCCGGCCCGGGTAGATAAAGATGTCGGTGTCGCCACTGAACGGCTTGAGCACGCCATCGCGCGCGGCACTTTCCAGCGAACGCACACTGGTGGTGCCCACGGCAATCACCCGCCCGCCACGCTCACGGCACGCGGCAACGGCGTCGACCACGTCCTGGCCGACTTCCAGCCACTCGCTGTGCATGTGGTGATCTTCGATCTTGTCGACGCGCACCGGCTGGAACGTCCCCGCACCGACGTGCAGCGTGACGAACGCGGTCTCGACGCCCTTGGCGGCAATCGCCTCCATCAGCGGCTGATCGAAATGCAGCCCCGCCGTCGGCGCCGCCACCGCCCCCAGGCGCTGGGCGTACACGGTCTGATAGCGCTCGCGATCCGAGCCTTCATCCGGGCGGTCTATATAAGGAGGCAACGGCATGTGCCCGACGCGATTGAGCAGCGGCAGCACTTCTTCAGCAAAGCCCAGCTCGAACAGCGCATCGTGACGCGCGAGCATCTCGGCTTCGCCACCGCCGTCGATGAGGATCTTCGAACCCGGCTTCGGCGACTTGCTGGAGCGCACATGGGCCAGCACGCGGTGCGAATCGAGCACGCGTTCGATGAGGATTTCCAGCTTGCCGCCCGAGGCTTTCTGCCCGAACAACCGCGCCGGAATCACCCGGGTATTGTTGAATACCATCAAATCGCCCTGGCGCAAATGCTCAAGCAAATCAGTGAATTGACGGTGTGCAAGGGCGCCGCTCGGCCCATCAAGGGTCAGCAGGCGACTAGCGCGACGCTCGGCCAACGGGTGGCGGGCGATCAGCGAATCAGGAAGCTCGAAGGTAAAGTCAGCAACGCGCATGATGGGGTTCGTCTAGCAGGGCCGGAAAGTCTAGCGGAATTATCAAAAATTGACCATGAAACGTGATTGACCAACGGTAATCACCTCTCTATACTTCGCCGCCATTGAGCCCTGATGGCGGAATTGGTAGACGCGGCGGATTCAAAATCCGTTTTCGAAAGGAGTGGGAGTTCGAGTCTCCCTCGGGGCACCAAAATTAAGAAAGGTCTTGCTTAGCAAGGCCTTTTTTTTCGTCTGTCGGAAAGTGCCCCCTCTCCACTCAATGGCCACCTGCTCACCAGCGACGAGACCGGTTGCGCGATAAACTTGGCGAAGTATTGATCGCTAAAAGCGAAGAACTTCAGACGCTCGCCACAAGCTCAAAGCCTGCTGGCGATTTCTTGCCACATATGGTCGTAGTTGTATTTCAACCAACGAATCAGCAACTTGTCGAACAACCTGCGAAACCAATTACGCTGCCGCGCCACAAGCCTTTCCTCTATCTCGCCCCTGAGCCAATCAGGGTCAAAACCTGTCCAGACAGTCGGCAAGACCGCTGCAATGTTCATAAAGCACACCGGCGCTACTTCTGAATAAAAAATCTCGTAGAGCACCGCTGGATCGACGCCTTTTAGCTGGCATGCGATGTAATCGTAATCAGTGGGAAAATGGTTGAACGGTTCGGACAGTGCAGCTCTAACGTTTTTCAGTTGTGGTTCATTCAGAAAATGCTCCAACGGGAAAACCCCTCCATTTGCGTTCCACTGGCGCGGCGCAGTTCAAACGACGAGCCGATACAGGAACTCAGATATCTGGATCAGGCGCACGCGGGGCTTGAACAACTCCCCCAAACAAACGCTCAGCTATCTGACGACCTCGTTCCTGGCCCTCCTCCGTCAACCAGATCGATTTGTTCCTGTTTACCGGATTACTGATGAGACCCTGTTCATGCAATCGGTTCATGACTTCAAAATCGAATCCTTTCCATGCATTGCCGTCGTCGGAACTGAAAGCGGCCAACAGGGCAAGCACAGCCTCTTCAATCAACTTTTCGTCGTATTCCATGATCGTCGCTCCGCTCATGTGTCTGAACTAACGTTGAGTTTGTCTGGCACCTCATACTCGCTGGCTATCCTGAGAAACTCGTTCTGTTGCTTAGGTCATTGAATGTCTCGGCGCTGTCCGTGCAACCTGTTTTGCCTAAGGACTGCACCTGATGCGTCCGCTCAGTATAATCACGCCCGCCCGCACGCGGTCTGCCGCCCGTAGCGGCTTTCGTTGGTCGTTCCGACTTTCAAGACTCATGCTTAAGGACCTCCAAGGCCAACCATGGAAAAGTCACTGGAAACCGTCGCCCTGTTCTCTCTCAAACTCGCTTACGAGGAGGAAGGCCTGAGCCCGATTCTGCGGGATGACATGGTTATGGGTGACTATCAGAAAGACGTTTTCGAACTGCTGGTGCGCCGGGGTGATGTCGAGACCATCCAGTTCAAGATGAACGAGTGCCTGGGCTTGGCGATGGATGCGTTGGGCGGCGTCGAGAAACCGCTGGGGCGGGAGCTGCACAAGCTGTCAGCCGATTTCAGTCAGGCGCAGTCGCTGGAGCAGCTTGATCAACCGCTCCTCGCGCTCAAGGGTTATCTGAAAGACATTCTTTGATCAGTTGCTTCACGCGCTGACCTTTCAGCGTCGAGCCTTCAAAACCCGAATATCCGTGGGAAATCCATCCGCCCCCACAATCTTCTTCCAGCCCACATACTGAAACTCGCCCCGCTCATCGATGTAATCGCCCTTCTCCACCGACCGGCCACCGACGATCGCCACGCGTTTTTCCTCGCCACAGCCGCCATCCGACGGGCGCACGGTATAGATCACATACGGCTTCACGTATTGCGTGGCGCGGAAGTGTTGGCCGCAGATTTCGTCGACGGTGATCAGCATGGTTTTCAGGCGGGCTTCGCCGTCCATGTCTTCGTGGAGTTTGAGGAAGGAGATGTCGCCGACGTCGCTGTAGCCGAGTGAACGGGCGCGTTTGTATTCGGGGGAGTTCTGGTGGGCGATGCGGCCTTGTTCGGCGGACTGGTTCATTCTGGCGGCGAACTCGGCATTGCCTTGCGCAATGGTTGCCTCGGCTTGGCCGGCGACGTTTTCGCATTGCGCGAATTCGCGGGAGCCGAGGTATTGGGGCGTCAGGTTCGAGCGGCGCTGGTTCATGCTCCGCAGGCTGTTGTCGAGGTCGCCGATCACCTCATAGGCGCTGGGTACGCGACCGCTTTGGACGTCGGCGATTTTCTCCTGCATTCGCTGGCAGTTGGCGAGGTAATACTGCCAGCTGCTTTCCGGGGGCTCCTTCCACTCGGCGAATGCCGGGGTAATGACAGCGGCGCAGGTGATTGCACAGAGCAAGCGCAGAACAGAAGCGGCTTTTGGCATGAGTAGTCCATTACAGGAATCAAGAAAGTGGCGCGACGCTACTATTTTGCTATCGTGCCGTCCACTGTCGGCAAGGTGCCGAGCGTTTGTACCGTGACGGGTTTCGAAGGATGGATACGATGGATGTTGTGTTTTTCTTTATCGCCTGGATAGGCATGTGGGTCTGGGTCGTCAGGCAGCGTGGTGCGTGGAATCTGCTACTCGCCAATGTGTTGGGTGCGGCCAGCGGCATGATTGTCGGCCTGGTGGTTTCGCAGCTTTGTGTCGGTCTGTTCGGCTCTAGCCGGCCACCGATCCCGGGGGTCATGGGATCGCTTCTGGAAATGCTGGCGACTGCCGCGGCGCTGACCGGCGTATGGATGCTGGTGGCCCGTCGCTCGCAGGTCGAACACCCTGTCGCGCGTCAGCTACTGGCCGGCCTTTGCGGCGTTGTGGCCGGCATAACGGCGATCATGTTTTTTGTTCAGATCAATCCGCCCAATCTCGGCATGTGAATGTCTTCGTGGCGTCAGACCTCTATTTTGATATCTTGCCGTCCATCTTCAGCACTCACCGCCAGTGAGTGCTGTTTTGCAGGCTATTGAAGGGTTAAGGAAAGGATCGAATGGAGTTTCTGAGTTTTCTGGCATTTATCGCCGCCTGGGGTTTGATGTGGCGCTGGGTGGTGAAAAACCGCGGCAGCTGGAATCTGTTTTACGGCAACATCGTTGGCGCGGCGGGCGGTTTTATCGTCGGCATGGTGGTGCTGTCGATCTTCCTGTCGTTGTTCCCGTCCGCGCATAAAGCCGAAAAGGCGCCAGTCGAAGACGTGATCGCACAGAACGATGTCACCACCAGTCTGTTGCCCGAAGCCGAGTCGGATTCAACGTCCGCGGTGCTGGAAAACGCGCCGGGCTTTGCCGCGATCGAGCCGGATAACCAACCTTCTCCGCCGGATTCCGCACTGCTGCCGAATTACGCCAGCCGGGCGCCGAAATCGATATCGGAAAAAACCGTCCTGGATCAGAGCGACGCGCAGGGCCGTAAAGCGCTCACCGCGCTGCGCGACAAGCTTGGGCAAAATGCCGACAGCGATAAATCGATGCTCGCGTATGTCATGTGCGGCACGGTGGTCACCAGCACACTGCGCTTCCCAGCGTCGGAGCGCTTCGCCGACAGTTCTGCCATTGTCACCAAGCGCTTCAAGAATCAGGTCTACACCCTCAGCAACAAGGTCACCGCGCGCAACATGAACGGCGATGACGTCACTTATCGCTTCGACTGCTCGGTGCAGGAGCAACCTGCGTCCGCCGAATGGCGACTGCTGGCGCTGAAGCTGCAGAAGGCTGACTCTTAAGCCTCGTTTAAGGGTTCAAGGCGCCGGCTGCGCTATCATCGCCAGCCTGTGCGTCTTGAGCTTTGCCCCTGAATGTCCCCGATACCTGCTGACCTGAATCCGCTGCCTCCCGTCTTGGCCGGCCCACTGCTGCGCCGGCTGGAAACCACGCGCGTGGTGCTGTGGGTGGTCGGTACGCGTCAACTGTCGCTGACGTTGCGCCTGCAAGGCGTAGGAGACATCCCTCTCGATGCCGGGAAGTGCACGGTCATTCCTGTAGGCCGTCATGCGTTCGTTCATTTGATTGACGTTGTGCTCGACAGCGCCCTGCCCTGCGACACCGTTGTGGGTTACGACTTGCTGATCGATGGCCAGCAGCGAATTGCCGACTGGGCACCACATCTGGTGTATGGCGATGCTACTTGCCCGAACTTTGTCGTGCGCTCACGGATTGATCAGTTGCTGCATGGCTCCTGCCGCAAGCCACATCATCCGGCGGCAGACGGTCTGCTGTGCGTCGATCAACTGCTGTCTGGCGAAACCGATCCACAACAACGCCCCGCCCTGTTGATGATGAGCGGCGACCAGATCTACGCCGACGATGTTGCCGGCCCGATGCTGCGGGCGATTCATGCGTTGATCGAGCGCCTCGGTCTGTTCGACGAATACCTCGACGGTGCCGTAGTCAGCGACAGCGCCAAACTCTACGAACACCCGGCCAGCTACTACCACCGCGCGGATCTGTTACCGGCGCTGGAGAGCAACGAGACCTTGCGCGAGCGATTTTTCGGCGGTGCGCGCAAGCCGATTTTCACCAGCAGCAGCGCCGACAATCATCTGGTCACGTTCGCCGAAGTGATGGCGATGTACTTGCTGGTGTGGTCGCCGGTTGCCTGGACGCTGATCAATCCTGCTGTTCCGTCCCTGACGCCTGAACGCTTGAAGCGCTACACCCTGGAGCAAACCCGCATTGATGGCTTCAAGGCCGGTTTGGGCAACGTCGCCCGAGCCTTGGCGCACCTGCCGAGCCTGATGATTTTCGACGATCACGACATCACCGATGACTGGAATCTTTCCGCGCAATGGGAGGAAACCGCCTACGGCCATCCGTTCTCCAAACGCATCATCGGCAACGCCTTGATTGCGTACATGTTGTGCCAGGGTTGGGGCAATAATCCGGATGCGTTCAAGGATGTGCTGGAGAACACACGACGTCTGAGCGCCAGCGGTAACGATCGTTATCTCGACAGCCCGGTGCAGGACGCGCTGATCGATGACTTGCTGCGCTTTCAGCATTGGCATTTCGTGCTGCCGAGCAGCCCGGCGCTGGTAGTGCTCGACACCCGCACCCGGCGCTGGCGCAGCGAGATGGCACTCAAGCAACCCTCCGGTTTACTGGACTGGGAAGCGCTGAGCGAACTGCAGCAGGAACTACTTGATCATCCGTCAGCAATCATCGTTTCACCGGCGCCGATCTTCGGCGTGAAGCTGATTGAAACCGTGCAGAAGGTTTTCAGCTGGTGCGGCTATCCGCTGCTGGTCGACGCCGAAAACTGGATGGCTCATCGCGGTGCGGCGCAGGTAATCCTGAACATTTTCCGACACACCCGCACACCCGGAAACTACGTGGTGCTGTCCGGCGATGTGCATTATTCCTTCGTCTACGAAGTGCTTATCCGACATCGCAAGGCCGGGCCACGGATCTGGCAGATCACCAGCAGCGGGATCAAGAACGAGTTCCCGAAAACCCTGCTGGAATGGTTTGACCGCCTCAACCGCTGGCTCTACTCGCCGCGCTCGCCGTTGAACTGGTTCACCAAACGCCGACGCATGCGCATCATGCCCTATACCCCGGAACATGCCGAAGCGGGTGAACGGCTGTGGAATTCGGCGGGGATCGGCCAGGTATTTTTCAATGCGCAGGGGCAGCCGAGCGAGATCATTCAGCACAATTCGAACGGGGCGCTGAAGACGCGGATGCTGGCGCCGGAGTTGGGGGATTATCCTGATTGATATGGTTTCCTTTTGCCCATAGTGAGATTGCAATGACGATACCTTCGCGATTACTTATCACCCGCGACAGCGTACATGCCGGCGATGATTGCGAGGCTCCCCATGCGCGCTGGATCAACCTGCAAGTGAGTGAAACCCTGGAGGATGCCCTGCGCCTACTACTCCACAATGGTTATCTGCCAAGCATTGCTGGTGGATGTGCGACCTGGATCGTACGCGGCCCTCAGGCCCTAGCTGTAGTTGCCCAACAATGGCGGGAGCCGCGTTTTCTGGTCGACGCCCAGTCGACACTGGTCAATTTGGAAGAGTTGAGATTTGTATATTGGTGCCAGGTAGATCCAGAGATTGTTTTCGACTGCCTGCTAACAGGCGCCGAACTTCCTGACAGATACAGCGGATTTAAGACGTCAAAGTAGTCGGAAGGGGATTACAGTTTTTAAGGAAACATCTCTGGAATCGCTGGTTCATACTCTGCCTCCCTTACACAGGAAGCAGAGCCATGCGAAAAAGAAAGCCAGACCCTTTAGAAATCGATACAACGACTTACCTTTTAAGCTCCCCGGCCAATGCTAGAAGGCTGCTGAGATCTATCGCAGAAATGCACAATGGAATTCGTGCAAATACGGACGCCTCTTCGTTCAATTTCGTGCCTCTCAGTCAGTTGAGACCGCCAGCCCCACACCTCTGACAATCATCCCCACCTCCCGCTCATCAATCGTCAGCGGCGGCAACAGCCGTATCGTCTTGCCACGCGTCACGTTGATCAGCAATCCATGATCCCGCGCCGCAATCAGCGTCAGATCGCGAATCGGCTGTTTCAACTCGATGCCGATCATCAAGCCCTGCCCGCGAATCGCCAACACATTGGGGTTGTCTGCCAGTTCGGCGCGCAGGCGGGTCAACAGGCGCTCACCCTGCACCCGGACATTTTCCAGTAAGCCCTGTTCTTCGATGATATCCAGCACCGTGCAACCGACCCGGCAGGCCAGCGGGTTGCCGCCGAAGGTGCTGCCATGGCTACCGGGCGTGAACAGGTCCGCCGCTCTGCCCCGCGCCAGACAGGCGCCGATCGGCACACCGTTGCCGAGGCCTTTGGCCAGGGTCATGACGTCCGGCACGATACCTTCATGCTGGAACGCAAACCACTGACCGGTGCGGCCGATGCCGGTCTGGATTTCGTCGAGCATCAGCAGCCAGGCGCGCCGATTGCACACTTCCCGCAGAGCTTTGAGGTAGCCGGGCGGCGCCAGTTGCACGCCGCTTTCGCCCTGGATCGGCTCGACCAGAATCGCCACGATGCGCTCGCCATGCTTTTGCTGCAGCTGATCCAGCGCCGCCAGATCACCGAAAGGCACTTTGACGAAATCCCCCGGCAGATCATTGAAGCCCAGCCGCACCGCCGGGCCATCACTCGCCGACAACGTGCCCAGCGTGCGGCCATGAAATGCGTTGGCCATGACCACCACCAGCGGCTGTTCAATACCCTTGCGCCAGCCGTACAAGCGCGCAAGTTTCAGTGCGGTTTCGTTAGCCTCAGCACCCGAGTTATTGAAGAACGCGCGATCCATGCCCGACAGCTCAGTCAGCCGTTTGGCCAGTTGCTGCTGCCAGTCGATGCTGTACAGATTGGAGGTGTGCAGCAGCATTCCGGCCTGCTCACTGATGGCCGCGACGATCCGTGGGTGCGAGTGCCCGACATTGGTCACCGCAACCCCGGCGACGGCATCCAGGTATTCACGACCGGCCTGATCCCACAGGCGAGTGCCCAGACCTCTGGTGAAACTCAGAGCCAGCGATTGGTAGGTGTTCATCAGGGCGGCGGTCATGACTTCAAACTCCAGTGAAGGTCGGTGTGTTTGCAGTATGGTTAGCCACCAGAACTGGATAAACTCGGTAAAACTTCAATCATTTAAAAGCAGAGTTTGATAATGGACCTGTTGCAGGCAATGAGCGTGTACGTGAAGGTTGTAGAAGCCGGGAGCATGACGGCGGCCGCGTTGCAGTGCGAAATGTCCACGACCATGGTCGGAAATCACCTGCGCGCACTGGAGCAACGGCTCGGCGTGCAGTTGCTGCAGCGCACCACTCGCCGGCAGCGACTGACCGAGTTCGGCAGCGTGTACTACCAGCGCTGTCTGGACGTTCTGGGTCTGGTGGCCGACTCCGAACGCTTGGCCGAACAGGCCCTAGACGAGCCGCGCGGACTGTTGCGCATCACCGCGCCGCTGACCTTTGGTGTCGAACGCCTGGCCCCAGCGCTCAGTGAATTTTCCCTGCAATACCCGCAGGTGAAAATGGATGTGGTGCTGACCAACCGCCGCCCGGATCTGCTGGAAAGCGGCCTCGATGTAGCGTTTCGGCTGGGACATTTCGAGCAGTCGAACCTGATCGCCCGGCCGCTGATCGACTACACGCTGACCGTGTGCGCTTCGCCGGCTTACGTCGCCCGACGCGGCATGCCGATCACCCCGGAAGACCTGCAACAACACGACTGCCTGTCCTTCGCCTACCCTGCCGGCGACGACTGGCAATCGGTGGAAAAACGCTGGCGCCTCAGCGGCCCGGAAGGCGAGATTCTGGTCGACGTCAGCGGCCCGATGCTGATGAACACCTCCGCCGGCCTGCATCAGGCGGCACGCACCGGGATGGGCATCGTGATGCTGCCGGATGCGCTGGTGGAACAGGATCTGCGCGACGGCAAACTGGTGACGGTGATACCCGATTACCAGCCCCCGAGCCGCCCTTTGCATTTGCTCTATGCCCCGGATCGTTATCGTTTGCCCAAGCTGCGGCGCTTCGTCGAGTTCGCGATGAAAACCTGGGGCAGATCCTGACTCAATTGCTATCGACTACGCTCCGGTGATTGCCGACAAGGATGCTGTTATCGATGAGAAACGACCTTACCGTACGCGATCTGTTGCCCGACGAAGTGGAGCCAGTTCGGCTGTTTCTCGGCCTACATGGCTGGGGACACCGAACAGGCTCCGGCGACTACTTCACTCAACTGATCGAAAACTCGCAACGCACTGCCGTCGCACTGAGCGGCGAACAAATCATCGGTTTTGCCCGAGGCATCACCGATGGTTTGTCCAACGGCTATCTGTCGATGGTCGTGGTCGATGACCAGTATCGCCGTGCTGGCGTCGGGCGCGCACTGGTCGAGCATGTCATGGGGGACAACCCCGAGATCACTTGGGTCCTGCGCGCCGGGCGCGAAGGTGCGGAGGCGTTTTTTGCCAGTTTGGGGTTTGAAACATCAGTGATTGCCATGGAGCGCCCAAGGCTCAAGTAACACGTGAGAATCAACTCCCGCTTTTCACCAACACCGGTTTCTCCTGATAACGCTGCGCAAACAACTGCTTCAACTGCGCCACCTTGGGCATGTCGTTGATCACGATGTACGGATAGCTCGGGTGTTCGGTGAGGAAATCCTGGTGATAGTCCTCCGCCGGGTAGAAGCCGTTGTAGGTTTCCAGTTGGGTGACGATCGGTTTGTTGTAGGCATGCGCCGCGTCGAGTTGGGCGATGTAGGCCTGGGCCACACGTTGTTGATCGGCATTGACCGGGAACAGCGCCGAGCGATATTGCGTGCCGCTGTCCGGCCCTTGGCGGTTGAGTTCGGTCGGGTTGTGGGCCACCGAAAAGTAGATCTGCAGCAGGCTGCCGTAGCTGACTTGCGTCGGATCGAAGGTGACTTGCACTGACTCGGCATGACCGGTATCACCTTCGCTGACCCGCTCATATTCCGCCGTGTTCGCCGTACCTCCGGCATAACCGGAGACGGCTTTCTGCACGCCTTTGACGTGCTGGAAAACCCCTTGTACGCCCCAGAAACAACCACCGGCGAACACCGCGGTTTCACTGTGCGCCTGAGTGGTTTCGTCGAGGGCCGGTGGCGGGATGGCCACCGCGTCCTCTGCACCGAAAGAGAACGCCGAGCACTGACCGAGCACACCAGCCATGGCGACGCCGAGCAGTGCACGGCGCCAGTTGTTTTGAGCTTTCATGTTGCGCACTCCCGATCAGCCGAAGGTGAAGGCGTAAGCCGATACGCCCGGGTCAAGAAATTCGATGGTGAAGGTCCGGTCCTTCACCTCGTCGGTTTGCCGTACCAGTTGATACAGGCGCTGCTCGGTCACGCGGCCGCTGCCATCCGCGGCGACATCGACACCGTGGGCGTCACCCGGCGCCTGCCCGTCAATCGACACGTTGAAACGCACCGGTTTGCCATCCGCACCCGGGCCCAGCACCAGATGCAGATCGCGGGCGTGGAAGCGGTAGACGATGCGACTGGCCGGCGCGCTGGCGGTGGCCTGCTCGGCACCGACGGCCCACTGGCCGCCAAGGCTCCAGTCATTCAGGGTCAGGTTGGCGGGTGGGTTATAGGTCGCGACCTTGTCAGGCACCAGCCCGGTTTCCGGTACGAAATGTTCCGCACGCTGGTAGCCGACGTAGGTTTCCGGTGACAGCACCTGATTCATGTCCGGCGCCTGTTGCACGCCTTGGGCATCGGCGTTGATCAAGCCGTCGGCGACGGTTTTCGCCCCGGCCTCACGCAGCAACTGCTGTATGACCCGTTCCGACTCGGCGTAATCCCCTTCGCCAAAATGGTGGTAACGAATCCGTCCCTGAGCATCGGCAAAATAATGCGCCGGCCAGTATTCGTTGTTGAAAGCACGCCAGATCTTGTAGTCGTTATCGATGGCGACCGGATAGTTGATACCCAACTCCTTCATGGCTTTAGTGACATTGCCGACATCGCGCTCGAAAGCGAATTCCGGGGCGTGCACGCCAATCACTACCAGGCCTTGATCGCGGTACTTTTCCGCCCAGGCTTTGACGTACGGCAGGGTGCGCAGGCAGTTGATGCAGGAGTAGGTCCAGAAATCCACCAGCACCACTTTGCCCTTCAATGCCTGGGCGTCCAGCGGTGGCGAATTGAGCCATTGCACGGCGCCATTGAGCAGCGGCAACTGGCCTTCGACCGGTAGTGTTCCCGGTGCCTTGTCGGCAACTTTCATCGCCCCGCCGGCAGCAGGAATCTGCGCCATCATGGTTCCGTTGCCCGTCGGCGATTTGCTGGTCAGCTTGCCGACCAGCGCCTGTTCAATCCCGCCCGTGGAAGCCGTCGACAGCCGCGCCAACAGCCCGGTGTCGAGGCCCAGCGCAATCGCTGCGACACCCGCCAGCATCGCCGCCCCCAACCCGCGCCGGATCCACTCACCGGTGCCGATCGAGCGTTTCATCAACGCAAAGACCTTACCGCCCAGCAGCAGCGCCGCCGCCAGTGAAGTCGCGGCGCCCGCCGCGTAGGCGAGCAACAACAGCGTGGTGGCGATGCTTGCCCCTTGCAGCGCGGCGCCGGTCAGAATCAAACCGAGGATGGGCCCTGCGCACGGCGCCCAGAGCAGCCCCGTGGCAACACCGATCAGAAACGAGGCGCCGGGACGCGGACGATTGTCCTGGCCGGCGGCCTCGGACAGCCGACTGCCGGCCGAGACCAGCGGTCGCGTCAGGCGCTCGGCGAGGCGCGGCAGCAGCAGCGTCAGCCCGAACAGTGCAACGAACAGCAACGCGAGCCAGCGCCCGTACTGATTGACTTGCACCACCCAACCGCCGCCCACCGCCGCCAGCGTGGCGACGAGGGCGAAAGTCAGCGCCATCCCGGCCAAGAGCGGCAAGCCACTCTTGATAAACGGCTGCCCGGTGCGAGCGAAGACAAAAGGCAGAACAGGCAGGATGCACGGACTGACGATCGTCAGCACACCGCCCAGATAAGCGAGAACCAAGAGCCACATGGTGTCGTCCTGTAGAAAGTGAACATCGAAAAATGGCCATGGCTCATGCCGCCACGGGTTTGAACGTCATCGCCAGGCCATTCATGCAATAGCGCAGGCCGGTGGGTTTCGGGCCGTCGTCGAACACATGTCCCAAGTGCCCGCCGCAGCGTCGGCAGTGCACTTCATTGCGTGACATACCGAACGATCGGTCCTGACGCGTGGCCACCGCATGTTCCAACGGTGCCCAGAAACTCGGCCAGCCCGTGCGGCTGTCGAACTTGGTCGCCGATGAAAACAGCGCCAGATCACAACCCGCGCAGGCGAATGTGCCGTTGCGATGCTCGTCGTTGAGCGGGCTGGTATAGGCCCGTTCGGTGCCTTCTTCGCGCAGGATGGCGTACTGCTCGTCCGAGAGCAGCGAGTGCCATTCACTGTCGCTGTGGCTCACCTCGAAAACCTCATCGGCATGGGCTTGCTCGATCAGTGCGGAGCCCGAGGAAAATTTTGGCAATACACCCGCCACCAGAGCTGCAACCCCCAGCCCGCCGCTCGCTACGAGAATCTGTCGCCGTGAAAACATGGCCGTCTCCAAAAATTCCAGGTGCCTGTCATGGAACACAGCCTAGGCTTGGGTTGATCGCCAAATCCTCACGGGAAGTTAACGAATTCGTGATAACTCGCCCCGAGGAAAACCCGCACAATGCGCTCACTGCGCCGAAGGATTGAGCTTGATGGAATTAACCAGACGCATCCTCGTGGTCGAGGATGACCAACACATCGCCGATTTGATTTGCCTGCACCTGCGCGATGAGCATTACGACGTCGTGCACTGTGCAGACGGCGACGAAGGCATGCGCCTGTTGCAACAGGGACAATGGGATGCACTGATCCTCGACCTGATGTTGCCGGGGGTCGACGGCCTGGAAATCTGCCGCCGCGCCCGGGCGATGGCGCGCTATACGCCGATCATCATCACCAGCGCGCGTTCCAGCGAATTGCACCGCATTCTGGGTCTGGAGCTGGGTGCCGACGATTACCTTGCCAAACCGTTTTCAATGCTGGAACTGGTGGCTCGGGTCAAAGCCTTGCTGCGCCGGGTCGACGCCATGGCGCGCAACCTGAAAATGGACGCCGGCAGCCTCAGTCTCGATGGTTTGAGCATCGACCCGATCACCCGCGACGTCGCCCTCAACGGTGCGCGTCTGGACCTCACTCCGCGAGAGTTCGACTTGCTGTATTTCTTCGCCCGACAGCCGGGCAAGGTGTTCTCACGCATGGACCTGCTCAACGCGGTGTGGGGCTACAGCCACGAGGGTTATGAACACACGGTGAACACGCACATCAATCGCCTGCGGGCGAAAATCGAAAGCGATCCGGCGCAACCGACACGCATCCTCACTGTGTGGGGTCGCGGCTATAAATTCGGCACGGAACAACCATGAGACTGAACCTGTCGCAGCGCCTGTCGCTGGTGTTCGCCGTTTTGCTGCTGGTGTGCTGCGGCACCTCGGCATGGCTGCAGGTGCGCTCCAGCAAGATGCATGAACTGGAAGTGGTGCAAGGCCTGTCGCGGGATCTGGCGCAGCACATCGCCCATGACACGGTGCTGATGGACAGCAATGGCCTGATGCCCGGCGCCGTGCGCGAACTGTTCAGCAAGCTGATGCTGGTCAACCCGAGTGTCGAGGTGTACCTGCTCGACCCCGAGGGACGGATTGTCGGCAATGCGGCACCGGAAGGACATCTGCGCCGGGAAACGGTTGATCTGGCGCCGATCCGCCGGCTGCTCGATGACCAGCCGTTGCCTATTCTCGGCGATGACCCGCGCAGTGCCGACGGGCGCAAGGTCTTCAGTGCCGCGCCGTTACGGGTCAACGGCAAGCCCGCCGGTTATCTGTACGTGGTGTTGCTCAGTGAAGAACACGATCGCTTCGCTGAACGGGGCGCGACCAGTGCTGCACTCAATACGGCGTTGCTGTCGATCGGGCTGGTGGCGCTGTTGTGCCTGATCGCGGGTCTCACGGCGTTCAACCTGATCACCCGGCCACTGCGCCGATTGACCGAAACCGTCAGCCGGTTCGACATTGATGGCGCGCCGCAACCTCTGCCTGCACCTTCAGTGGCTGTGGATAAAAGCGCTGACCCGGATGAAATCGCCGTACTCAATGGCGCCTTCCGGCAGATGCAAAACCGACTGGGTGAACAGTGGCGCTCGTTGACCCGCCAGGATCAGGAGCGCCGCGAACTGGTGGCGAACATTTCTCACGACCTGCGCACACCGCTGGCCTCGTTGCACGGCTATCTGGAAACCCTGACGCTCAAGGACGCCACACTCACCGCCGAAGAACGCCGCCGGTATCTGGGCATCGCGCTGGATCAGAGCCGCAAGGTCGGCGGGTTGGCGCAATCGCTGCTGGAGCTGGTACGTCTGGAGCACGGTTTCGTGCAGCCGGTACTGGAGCGCTTCTCGCTGATCGATCTGCTGCAGGACATCTTCCAGAAATTCGAACTGGCCGCCGAAGCACGCCACGTCGAACTCAAGGCCAGCTTCGGTCCGAACCTGCCGACGGTGTGCGCCGACCTTGGGTTGATCGAACGGGTGCTGACCAACCTGGTGGATAACGCCTTGCGCTACACGCCTGCGGGCGGTGAAATCGAGCTGGATTTGAAACCCCTGGGCGCCTTGGTCGAAGTCACGGTCAGCGACACCGGCCCCGGCATCGCTCCGGATCTGCGCGAAGGTCTGTTCCTGCGTCCTTTCAATATTGGCGGCGCGCGGCGTGACGGTGGACTGGGCCTGCGGATCGTCCACCGCATCCTGCAACTGCACGGGCGTGAGATTCAGTTGATCGATGTCGCCGGGCGCGGGGCGACTTTCCGCTTCACGCTGCCGACCGATCAGCAAACCGCTGAACAGTGGATGGTGCGCTCGATGAACCTGAACACGCCAGACAAATAATCCGCACCACCGGACTGTTGTTCCGTGACAACGCCGCCCCGCTCCCCTAAATTAACCGGCCTGAAAAAGACCTCGCGCTTTCTCGTTTCCACTCAAGTTAAAAAAGTAGTGAAATTTCAATGTCCGATTTCAACACCGCTGAATCCGTAGTCACCGAATCGTCCAAAGCGGAATACGAAAACTCCATCAATCTTTCACAACACCTTCCACAAGCCAAAATCATCAGCGAGATGGTGCTGGATGCTTTCCAGTCGACCCGCGAAAGTGACCAGATCCGCGAGCTGCGCGCCGCGATCCGTCAGGCGCACGACAGCTTCGATGACGACAAGGCCTACGAGCTGATGGGCCAGCTCAAGGCGCTGAAAGACGCCGAGGCCGCCGACCTCGCCGCCCTCGAAGACCTGAGCAGCAAGTTCTCGATCGGCCGCATCCTGTCCTGCTTCAAGGACGATCCGGCGTTCCAGGAAATCGTTTACGGCCTCGCGCTCAAAGTGCTGAATCAGACCCACCAGGCGATCAGCAATCCGAGTGGCGGCAAGGGCAAGGCTGCCAAGAAGAAAGAACTGGAAATCTTCACCATCAGCAAGGACGGCAGCAGCGTGACCCTGCCGCTGCGCACGCCGCGTTCGCGTCTGAACGTTGACCGTGAAGCGCTGGAGTTCCTCGGTTTCACCTTCATCGGTGAAGGCGAAGAAGCCGAGTTGGAGGGCGAGACCTTCATCGACAACGCCGGCACCGAACACGCGATCAACCGCAAGAACATTATCACCGCCCTGCAACAGCAAACCGCGTTCGATGGTTACAGCATCGCCGCGCAGTAATCCCGGCACCGACAAAAAAGCCCCGCTCTGAGATTCAGGCGGGGCTTTTTGTTGGGCGGCATAACGGTCAGACTTCCGGCTGCACCGCCGCGATCATGTCGACTTCAACCGCGGCGTTCTTTGGCAACTGATAGACACCGACCGTAGTGCGAGTGTGCCGGCCGGCATCGCCGAGCACATGGCTGAATACATCCGATGCACCGTTGGCCACTTCGCTCAGGTCTACGAAGTCCGGGGTCGACTTCACATACACCGTGACCCGCAACAACGCCCGAATCTTGTCCAGCGAACCCACCGCATCGACAATCAGCGCCAGGCAGCGCATGGCACTGATGCTCGCGGCAGCCTGGGCGTCCTTGAGGGTCAACTCCAACCCCACGCGACCGGGATACAGAATCCTGCCATTGACCCGCGGCACCATGCCGCTGATGTACAACTCATCGCGATGACGGATCAGCGGCGCATAATTGCCGCCGGCGGTGTTCTCGCCATAGATGTCGTAGTTCAGCTCTTGTGCCAGGGCAATGAAGCGTTCGTCGCAGGTCATCCTCTCAGTCATTTCGCCCAGCCTTTTGATCAGTGCATGAAGAATCGCGGAGTGGAACAGTTGAGCGCCGAGGAAGTGGCATGGCGCTATCACTAAGGACTGGATCCAAATCTAGGTGGTTTGCGGCGATACCGCAACCTGCCGTTCTGGACGAAAAACCCCGCGACTCTATCGAATCGCGGGGCTTGATGACGTATATCAACGAACTATCTACACAGCGCCCAAGCGCTCAACCATATCAGGGAATTTCTCCACCAAGCGGATCAACAGTGCCGCCTGAGCATTGGGCTTGGACTTCTCCTGCTCCCAATTCCTCAACGTGCTCGGGCTGGTCCTGATTCGCTTTGCAAATACCGCTTGTGACATGTGCAATTTTTCACGCAGTGCAACGATCTCTTGTGCACCAACCTCGGGAACCGGTTTGTCCTCGACGACCGTATTGCGCAGCGTAATTTTACCTTCGCGATGGGCGGCCATCTCTTCAACGCCCTGCATCAATTCCGCAAACAGGTCGCGTTTTTTCATGAGGCACCTCTTTTTCTCAACTCTATCTCAATGGCTTTTTTGAGCGCCTTCTCTTTCTCGGCGGACAGATTCTCAAGCTCATCTTTGTCATAAATCGCAAACATCCAGAACTGACGATCATTCATAAGCCAATAGTAGATGACCCGCAAGCCACCTCGTCGGCCTTTGCCACGCCGAGCGTCAGACCAACGTAATTTCCGGAAGCCGCCAGTTCGCGGTATTACGTCGCCCGTCGCTGGATTGCACTGCAGATAATTCTGCAACTCCCGATACTCATTGTCCGTCAGGTAACGACCAACGCTCGCGGTGAATATTGTGGTTTCAAAAAATACGGTTCGCATGGGCAAACTATAGGCAACTTGCCCATAGAGAGACTATCAACAAATTCGTCCTTTGATAAACATCCGATCAACAAAAAACCCCGCACATCTCTCAATGTGCGGGGTTTTTCTTGAAACCATCCAGCCTTACGGCGCGTACGTCAGCAGCAGCTCGGCCGGCACCTTGAAGTCCAGGGACATCATGACGCTCAGGGCGGTGATGGTGAAGATCGAGAACACGAACAACTTGCGTGCCCAGACCGTGTCATCCACCGCTTTGTAGCCGGTCCAGGCCATGTACAACCAGTACATGCCCATGGCTGCGGCAACGGCGAGGTAGCTCATGCCAGCGTAACCGCTGAAGGTCAGCATCAAGGTCGCCACGAGGAACGCCAGGATGTAGAGCAGGATGTGCTTCTTGGCCACTTCGATTCCGCGCTTGACGGGCAGCACCGGAATCGATGCGGCCAGGTAGTCGTTGAAACGGAAGATCGCGATGGCGTAGGAATGCGGCATCTGCCACAGGCTGAACATCACCAGCAGGGTCAATGCGGCCATGTCGAAGCTGTTGGTTACGGCAACGTAACCGATCACTGGCGGCATGGCGCCCGACAGACTGCCCACCAGCGTGCCGTGCACCGACTTGCGCTTGAGGTACAGGCTGTAGAAGCCGACGTAGATGATGAAGCCGATTACCGCGAACAGGGCGGCCAACGGGTTGGCCACCTTGTACAACAAGGCAACGCCGAGAACACCCAGGATGGTCGCGTAGACCAGGGCCAGTTTCAGGGAGATCAAGCCCTGCACCAGCACCCGGTTCTTGGTGCGTTCCATCTTCAGGTCGATGTCGCGGTCGATGCAGTTGTTGAACACGCAACCGGAGGCCACAACCAGGGATGTGCCGATCATGGCGGCCAGGAACACCGCCAGATCTACATGCCCTTTCGAGGCCAGGAAGAACCCGCCTGCCACAGAAAGCACGTTACCGAAAATGATCCCCGGTTTGGTGATTTGGATAAAGTGCTTGAGCGACATCGGGTCTACCTCACTTCGCCATCATGTACGTGTGGATGCTGAACATGATCCACAGCGACAGGCCAACCAGCAGCAGGATCACGATGGCCGTAAAGACAAACGCGATCACGTTGTTACGTTGCGCAATCGAACGGTCCAGGTGCAGGAAGTAGTACAGGTGAACAATCACCTGGATGACTGCGAACAACAGAACGATTGCCAGCGTGGTCGACTTCGGCAAGGTCGGGAACATCACCAGGCCGAACGGGATGGCAGTCAGGATCACCGACAGGATGAAGCCGATGGCGTACGACTTTACGCTGCCGTGGCCAGCATCATGGCTGTCATGGGAGTGTGCATTAGCCATTACAGAGTCCCCATCAGGTAAACAACGGTGAATACGCAGATCCACACCACGTCCAGGAAGTGCCAGAACAGGCTCAGGCAGCTCAGACGGGTCTTGTTGGTCGCCGTCAGGCCGTGCTTGTTGACCTGGTACATCATGATGCCCATCCAGATCAGACCCGCGGACACGTGCAGACCGTGGGTACCGACCAGGGTGAAGAACGCCGACAGGAAGCCCGAACGGCTAGGACCGAAGCCCTCGGAGATCAGCAGGTGGAACTCGTTGATCTCCATGGCGATGAAGCCTGCGCCGAGCAGGAAGGTCATGAACAACCAGCCCAGAACCTGCTGCTTCTTGCCTTTGTACAACGCCAGCATGGCGAAGCCGTAGGTGATCGAACTGAACAACAGCAGAGCGGTTTCGCCCAGCACGTATGGCAGCTCGAAGATGTCGTGGCCCGACGGGCCACCGGCAACGTTGTTTACCAGTACTGCGTACACCGCGAAGATCGACGCAAACAGAATGCAGTCGGTCATCAGGTAGAGCCAGAAACCGTATACGGTCATCTCGCCCGAGTCGTGGTGATGGTCATCGTGCCCATGGTCACCATGGGCGTGTCCAACATTGGTCACTAAGTTCGACATGGTTTAAGCCTGTTCCAACGAGGTTACACGGGTGGCATTGGCCGGGATTTTCCCTGCCGCGACCAGACGCTTGTGCTGCTCGGCTTCGATGCGCTCGATCGTTTCAACCGGAACCATGTAGCCCTGGTCGTCACGTGCGGCGTGGATCACGAAGTAGATGACAGTGCCGGCCAGGCTGGCGATCGCCAACCACCAGATGTGCCAGATCATCGCGAAACCGAAGACGGTCAGCAGTGCGCCCATCACCACGCCAGTGGCGGTGTTGTTCGGCATGTGGATCGGCTCGTACTTGGCCGGAGCCTGGTACGCAGTACCGTTTTCCTTGGCTTCGGTGAACGGGTCGATGCAGTCAGCCTTAGGCAGCACAGCGAAGTTGTAGAACGGAGGTGGCGACGAGGTCGACCATTCCAGAGTGTGGGCATTCCACGGGTCACCGTGTTCGCACATGTTCTCTGGCTTGTTGCGGTCACGCACACTGACGTACAGCTGGATCAGTTGGCAGGCGATACCGACAGCGATCATCACCGCACCGAACATGGCAACGTACAGGTACGGTACCCACTCAGGGTTGGTGGTGGCGTTCAGACGACGGGTCATGCCCATGAAGCCCAGTGCATAGAGCGGCATGAACGCGACGAAGAAGCCCGAGATCCAGAACCAGAACGCTGCTTTACCCCAGCCTTCGTGCAGCTTGAAGCCGAACGCTTTCGGGAAGTAGAAGCCGAAACCTGCGATGTAGCCGAATACCGCGCCGCCGATGATCACGTTGTGGAAGTGCGCGATCACGAACAGGCTGTTGTGCAGAACGAAGTCAGCACCCGGGATGGCCAGCAGTACGCCGGTCATGCCGCCGATGGCGAAGGTCACCATGAAGCCCAGGGTCCACAGAACCTGGCTGGTGAAGCGCAGACGGCCCTGGTAGATGGTGAACAGCCAGTTGAACAGTTTCACACCCGTCGGGATGGAAATCAGCATCGTCGCCAGACCGAAGAAGGCGTTGACGCTGGCACCCGAACCCATGGTGAAGAAGTGGTGCAGCCAAACCATGAAGCCCAGTACCGAGATCGCGCCCGAAGCGTAGATCATCGAGTGGTGGCCGAACAGTTTCTTGCCGGTGAACGCCGAGATCACTTCCGAGAAGATGCCGAATGCCGGCAGGATCAGGATGTAAACCTCAGGGTGGCCCCAGGCCCAGAACAGGTTGACGTACATCATTGGATTGCCACCAAGTTCATTGGTGAAAATGTGGAAATCCATGTAACGGTCGAGGGTCAGCAGTGCCAGGGTAGCGGTCAGGATCGGGAACGAAGCCACGATCAGGACGTTAGCCCAGGTGCAGGTCCAGGTGAAGATCGGCATGTCCATCAGTTTCATGCCAGGGGTACGCATTTTCAGCACGGTGGCGAGGAAGTTGACCCCCGTCAGCGTCGTACCTAACCCGGATAGCTGTAGCGCCCAGATGTAGTAGTCCATCCCCACGCCAGGGCTGTACTGCAGACCCGACAGCGGCGGATAGGCAACCCAACCAGTCTTGGCGAATTCGCCGACACCCAGCGACAGGTTGATCAGCACAACGCCGGACACCAGCAGCCAGAAGCTCAGGGAGTTCAGGAACGGGAAGGCAACGTCACGCGCGCCGATCTGCAGCGGCACTGCAAGGTTCATCAGGCCGGTGAAGAATGGCATCGCCATGAAGATGATCATGATCACACCGTGAGCGGTGAAGATCTGGTCATAGTGTTCAGGCGGCAGGTAGCCAGGCGAACCCTCGGTGGCCATGGCCAACTGGGTACGCATCATGATGGCGTCGGCAAAGCCACGCAGCAGCATGACCATGGCAACGATGATGTACATCACACCGATTTTCTTGTGGTCGACCGACGTCAGCCACTCGGTCCACAAGTAGGTCCACTTCTTGAAGTAGGTGATTGCAGCGAACAACGCCAGACCACCGAGCGCGATCATCGAGATGGTGACCATCACGATCGGCTCGTGGAAAGGGATCGCTTCCCAACTTAATTTACCAAACATCGTTTACTCCTCTGCCCCGGCAGCTGAATGCGAATTCGAGTCCATGTCCGTTGCCGCCACTTCTTTCTCTTTCTTCTCGTGCTTCAGCGGCTTGCCCGGTTTCATGCCTTCGTACTTGTCGACGATGGTCTGGAACAGGTTCGGCGTGACCGAGGAGTAGAGCTCGACTGGATTGTTCTGGCTTGGCTTGGCAAGGGCTGCGTATTCAGCTTGTTCAAGCTGTTTAGGTGCCTTTTTGACTTCACTTACCCAGGCGTCGAAATCTTCCTGAGAAGTTGCGATCGCTTTGAATTTCATACCGGTGAAACCAGCGCCGCTGTAGTTGGCGGAGATACCGTCCATTTCAGCGTTGCGGTCAGCGATCAGGTGCAGCTTGGTGGTCATGCCCGCCATCGCGTAGATCTGGCCGCCCAGGCCCGGGATGAAGAACGAGTTCATCACGGCGTCGGAGGTGATCCGGAAGTTGACCGGAGTGTGCGCCGGGAACACGATCTTGTTGACCGTGGCAATGCCTTGTTCCGGGTAGATGAACAGCCACTTCCAGTCCAGCGCAACGACTTCGATGGTCACCGGCTTGACGTCGGATTCAATCGGACGGTACGGGTCCAGTTTGTGGGTCGAAATGTAGGTGATGTAACCCAGGGCGATGATGATCAGAACCGGGATGGTCCAGACCGCCACTTCGATTTTGGTCGAGTGCGACCATTTCGGGGTGTAGACGGCATCCTTGTTGGACGCGCGGTACTTCCAGGCGAACAGGAAGGTCATGACGATAACCGGCACAACGACCAACAGCATCAGCAGCGTGGCGGTGATGATCAGGTTGCGCTGTTCCAGGCCGACCTGGCCCGTTGGATTGAGCAGGGTCATGTTGCAGCCTCCCAGCAACAACGTGCCGAGCAGCGGCACTAGGCCTAGTAATCTGGGGTACCTGTTTTTACTCATCTCACGACCTCTAAAGCAGCTTGCGCAATGCAGTTGGGTTTTGATCGCCAACACTTCACCCTGCCAAGGGTTGGCATTTTCTTTGGATTGAATAAGGGCCGCCCGTCGCGCGTCAGACGCTCGACAAAACCATGGACAGCGGTCAGTTCTTATTCGAATTCGTGGTCAAAGGCCTTGTTACAGACCAATTCCATTTGGTGCGGAAAGTTGGAAGGCACCGACACCTGGGTGTCGCAAAAGCCTTTCGGCCCGCTCGACACCCGACTTCCTGTCCAGTTCCTTAATAAAGGCTGAACAGTGCCGGGAATTCAGTGCGGGCGATTGTAGATAGGTAGCGCCCTATACACCATGTCTTATCCCGAAATAATTTTTATCGCTCAGAGCAACAATCCATCACCGTTTTTGCAAAAGTTCCGCATGTTATCGAAATCGATTCTCAACAAAAACACCAAAAAATGTAGGCCTATACACCTCAGTTCAGACAGCTCCGAAGGGATTTTCCCGGCAGCGAATCGGCGCAAAGCCCGACATTCAAAGGCCTCTGGCCATCTGCCAGAGCCTGTTAAAACTGCCTGATCTGGCACCTGCGTGCAAAACCAGAAAAATGCCGAAACAGACCAATCCTTTTTTGTAACATTACGCCAATCCGCGTCGCCGAAACGCCCTGCGACAGGGCGCGTGTGACAACATGTCGCACATCTGCCGCACTCTCCATTGCCGTTCGTCACGGTGATTTCACAAACACTCTGAAATGCAAAACGCCCCGATCGGCTGATACGCAAATCGGGGCGTTTTCTGTATCGGCCAATCTGCCGAAGAGTTGATTCAGCGCAGTGCTTTTCGGTTACGCGAGGTCAGCAGCGGCACCAGAATCACCACCAGCACGAACGCCAACAGCGCCCATTGCGCCAGCGACAGACCGAGGATCGGCGGGTACGGCGTCGAGCAGAAACCATCGACCTGGAAGCCCAGCGGGAAGATCTTCGCCAGCGGCAGGTCGTCGACAATCGGCTGCAACACATCGATTCCGCAGCTCACCGCCGGATAGAACTGGGTGTACACGTGATGCCCGGCAACACCGGCGCCGGCGATCGCGCAGATCACCACCAGCACTTCGAACACCGTGATGCTGCGGCGGGTGCGCATCGCCGCGCCGATAAACGCGAACAGCGCAATCAGCAGCAATGCATAACGCTGCAGGATGCACAGCGGGCATGGTGCCTCGCCCAGCACGATCTGCATGTACAGCGCGCCGCCGATCAGTGCCAGACAGATGATGCCCAGCAGCACCAGAAAGCGCCGCTCACGTCCCAGTCGAATCGTTTCCTCGCTCATCGCGTTTCCCTTGTATGTCCATGGTTCAGCTGGCTGGCGGCTGCGCTTGCAGTTGCGCCATCAGACTGATGTTGTCTTCGATATGCCAATTGGCCGCGATGCGACCGTTGTCGATCTGATAGATATCGGTTGCCCGGAAGTCTACACGCTGGCCCTGCCCTTTGAGAGCCTTGAAGGTCCCACTGAAGTGTCCGCGAAAGTGCAGATGCACCACCACGCGGTCACCGGCAATGATCATTTGCTCGATCTCGCAGCTCAGGTCCGGCACCGCCGTACGAAAGAACTTCGATGCCAGCAACGGCCCGGTCGGCCCCTGCACCCGACCTTCGGGCGGGGTTTTGTCGACAAACTGCGGCGACAAGGCTGCCGTGGCCAGGGCCTCTTCCCCACTGTTCCAGAAACTGCCGTAACGCCGCGCCGCCAACTCCATTGCATCGCGCTGAGCCTTGGGCAGGCTCTGATCGACGACCAGGGTCTGTGGTGCGATCAACGCCGATTCGGCCGCAGCAAACGGACTGGCCAGCAAAGCGGCCGACAGGCCAAGCATTGCCAGGTTCAGACGAGAGGAGAAGATGATGTGCGACATGGGGGCGATCCTGATCAGTTAAACGAACGAGCGCCTATCATCAGCATCGGGGAATAAACGATAAACCGGTTAAGAAACGATTAACCTTTAAACAGAATTTAAGAATCGAGACCGCGTAACGGCCTTCGCGAGCAGGCTCGCTCCCACATTGGATCTGCGTTGAACACAAATCCTGTGGGAGTGAGCCTGCTCGCGAATGAAGACAACCCGGTTTCAGATCACTCCAAAGCCGCCGCCGGCCCGAAGAACTCATAACGGCTCTGCTGCTCCGGCACACCCAGCGCCTTCAAATGCCGCTTGATCGCGCCCATGAAGCCCTTCGGCCCCAAGAAGTAAGCGTCGACGTCACGTTGTGTAGGCAGCCACTCGCCCAACTGCTCCTGACTGAGGATCCCGACCTTGTCCGCCGCCGGGCTCACGCCGTCGTCTTCGGCGTAGCAATAGAAGCGCTTGAGCTGCGGATGACGCGCCGCCAACCCATCGATCCAGTCACGGAACGCATGCACGCTGCCGTTGCGCGCGCAGTGGATAAAGTGCACCGGGCGCTCGGTTTGCAGCGCTGCTTCGAGCATCGCCAGGGTCGGAGTGATGCCGACCCCGCCACTGATCAGCACCAGCGGTTTGTCGCTGGCAGTCAGGGTGAACTCGCCCGATGGCGGGAACAGCTGAATGCTCGCGCCGACGTGCAATTGGTCATGCAAGTGGTTGGACGCACGACCGCCCGGTTCGCGTTTGACGCTGATGCGGTACTGACCTTTATTGGCCAGCGCCGACAGCGAGTAATTGCGACGGACTTCTTCGCCATCAAGGATCAGCTTCATGCCAATGTACTGACCCGGTTCTGCGGCAAGGATCGGGCCTTTGTCCGCCGGCTCGAAGTAGAACGAAATGATTTCCGCGCTCTCCTCGACCTTGTCCACCACGATGAACTCCCGCGCGCCACGCCAGCCGCCGACTGCCTGTTCTTTCTGGTCGTAGATCGCGGCTTCAGCGCCGATCAGAATCTCGGCCAATTGCCCGTACGCCGCGCCCCACGCGCTCATCACTTCAGGCGTAGCGATCTCGTCGCCGAGCACTTCGGAAATGGCGCGCAGCAGGCAGGTGCCAACAATCGGGTAGTGCTCCGGGAGGATTTGCAGGGCGACGTGCTTGTTGATGATCTTCGCCACCAAATCGCCCAACTGGTCGAGCTGATCGATGTGCCGGGCGTACATCAACACGCCATTGGCCAGCGCACGGGGCTGGTCGCCACTGGCCTGATGCGCCTGGTTGAACAGTGGGCGCACCTCAGGGTATTCGGAGAGCATCATGCGGTAGAAGTGGGTGATCAGCGCTTCTCCGCCGCTTTCCAACAGAGGCACAGTGGATTTGACGATGGCACGATCCTGGACGCTAAGCATAAGAATGACTCCTGAGCTTTTTGAGAATTACCTTAGGCTTATCAGTTTTCGTGCCAGATCATTTATCGTTATGAATCAATGACTTATTTTTTACGTAGTCATTTAGACTCAAAGCGCTTTATAGTCATCACGACTACATCGAGTCTCTTTGACTACAAGACCATGACCGCCAAATCCCTGCTCACCGCTCTACTGCCACTGGTCTCCGACCTGTCCCGCGAACTGCCCGAGGGCGAGCGCTATCGGCGCCTGCTCGAAGCCATGCGCGCCCTGCTGCCGTGCGATGCCGCCGCGTTGCTGCGCCTGGACGGCGAATGGCTGGTGCCGCTGGCGGTGGATGGTTTGAGCACCGACACCCTCGGCCGGCGCTTCAAGGTCAGCGAACATCCCCGTTTCGAGATCCTGCTGGACGGCGCCGGGCCAACGCGGTTCGCCGCCGACAGCGACTTGCCCGATCCTTACGACGGCTTGGTCGATGGTCTGGGCGATCACCTTGAGGTACATGACTGTCTCGGCTGTCCGCTGTTCGTCGATGAAAAACTCTGGGGCCTGATCACCCTTGATGCGCTCGATCCGGAGCGTTTCGAACCGATCGAACTCGACGCCTTGCAAGCCTTCGCCAGTCTCGCCTCGGCCACGGTCAACGCCGCCGAACGCATTGAGCGCCTGGCGCTGCGTGCCGAAGACGAACGCCAACGCGCCGAGGTCTACCGCCAGGCGAGCGGCCAGCAGCAACGCGAAATGATCGGCCAGAGCAAAGCGCACAAACGACTGGTGGAGGAAATCAATCTGGTCGGCGGCAGCGACCTGACCGTGCTGATCACCGGCGAAACCGGGGTCGGCAAGGAGTTGGTGGCGCAAGCGATCCACGCCGCCTCGCCGCGCGCCGACAAACCGATCATCAGCCTCAACTGCGCCGCTCTGCCCGATACGTTGGTCGAAAGCGAACTGTTCGGCCACGTGCGCGGCGCCTTTACCGGCGCCACCAGCGACCGCCGCGGCAAGTTCGAACTGGCCAATGGCGGCACGCTGTTTCTCGATGAAGTCGGCGAACTGTCGCTGACCGTACAGGCCAAGTTGCTGCGCGTGCTGCAAAGCGGCCAGTTGCAGCGGCTCGGCTCGGACAAGGAACATCAGGTCGATGTGCGCCTGATCGCCGCGACCAACCGCGATCTGGCCGAAGAAGTGCGCAGCGGCCGCTACCGCGCCGACTTCTATCACCGCCTGAGCGTGTACCCGCTGCGAGTGCCGGCGCTGCGCGATCGCGGCCGCGATGTGTTGCTGCTCAGCGGCTTCTTTCTGGAACAGAACCGCTCGCGCATGGGCCTCAACAGCCTGCGTTTGAGTAGCGATGCCCAGGACGCGTTGCTCGCCTACACTTGGCCGGGCAACGTGCGCGAGCTGGAACATTTGATCGGCCGCAGCGCACTGAAGGCGCTGGGCAATTGCAAGGTAAGGCCGAAGATCCTCAGTTTGAGTGCGGCGGATCTGGATCTGCCGCGGGAGGTTGTGGATAACTCAATTGAGCCGGCTGCCGAGGTGCCCGCGATGCCGTTGATCAACGGCGATCTGCGCAGCGCCACCGAGCAATATCAGCGGCAGTTGATCAGTGCTGCGCTTGAGCGTCATCAGGATAACTGGGCCAGTGCGGCGCGGGAGTTGGGGCTGGACCGGGCGAATCTTGGGCGGTTGGCCAAGCGATTAGGCATGAAATAATCACTTCATCCAGTTTGAGTGGATTCCTTGTGGCGAGGGGATTTATCCCCGATGTGCTGCGCAGCGGCACCAGGAAATGGGACTGCTGGGCAGTCCATCGGGGATAAATCCCCTCGCCACAGGTGATTCTTGCCCTACCCGATAACCGACCTAAAGCCCACCCCATTAACGCCGATAACCCGGCATCAATAGTTTCTGGCGATTTGCACCCTCGCCCATCACCTTTTTCCACAGAAGGTTTTTATGTCTTCCAACAAAGCCCGCGCAGATTCACTTTCGCTTCTGCTGTTTACCTTGCGCAGCGGCAAGCTGATGGCGATCAACCTGCTGAAAGTCAGTGAAATCATCCCCTGCCCGCCGCTGACCAAAATGCCCGAGTCGCACCCGCACATCAAAGGCATCGCCACCCTGCGCGGCGCGTCGCTGTCGGTGATCGACCTCAGCCGCGCCATCGGTGAACGACCACTGGAAGACCCGAACGGCGGCTGCCTGATCGTCACCGATGTCAGCCGTTCGAAGCAGGGTCTGCACGTGCAGGCGGTGAGCAAAATCGTCCATTGCCTGACCACCGACATCAAGCCGCCGCCATTCGGCTCCGGCGGCTCGCGCGCCTACATCACCGGCGTGACCTCGGTCGACGGCACGCTGGTACAAGTGCTCGACATCGAGAAAGTCATCCACAGCATCGCCCCGGCGCAGATCGAGATGGCCCCGACCGACCTGAGCATGGAAGACGCCGAAGTGCTGGGCAACGCACGGATTCTGGTGGTCGACGACAGTCAGGTGGCGCTACAACAATCGGTGCACACCCTGCGCAACCTCGGCCTGCAATGCCACACCGCGCGCAGTGCCAAGGAAGCCATCGACTGCCTGCTGGATCTGCAAGGCACCGCGCAGCAGATCAACCTGATCGTCTCCGACATCGAAATGTCCGAGATGGACGGCTATGCCTTCACCCGTACCCTGCGCGAGACGCCGGACTTCGCCCACCTCTACGTGCTGCTGCACACCTCGCTCGACAGCGCGATGAACAGCGAGAAAGCGCGCCTGGCCGGGGCCAACGCGGTGCTGACCAAGTTCTCCTCGCCAGAGCTGACCCAGCGCCTGATCGAAGCGGCCAAACACGTCGCCGCCAACGGTCACTGAGTCTTGGGCCAGACATACTGCTTTTTGATGAGGCGCGACCTTCGCCAAGACGTGCCGCCGATCCACTGGCCGGATGACATTGAGCTGAGCACCTATCGTCCGGAACTGGCGGCGGCGGTGCATCAGCTGATGCAACTCGGCTACCGTGAGGGCGGCGGTCGGGTGCCGGCACTGGAGGAATGGCAGCAGCGCTTCGAGAGCGATCCCGAATACGACCCGGCGCTGTGTTTCATTGCCAGCGATGCCGAAGGCGTGATCGGCGTTGCGCAATGCTGGACCAGTTCGTACATCAAGAATCTGGTGGTGCATCCGCGCGCTCAGGGCCGAGGTTTGGGTCGGGCGTTGCTGTTGAATGCATTCAAGGTATTTCAGCAAAGGCGCGAAGGATTTGTCGATCTGAAGGTGCTGGAAGACAATCTGCGGGCGCAGCGGTTGTATGAGAGTGCCGGGATGATGGTGGTTCGCCGAGAACCTGTACCGGACTGATCGACCGTCTTCGCGAGCAGGCTCGCTCCCACCCTGGAATGCATTTCAAATTGTGGGAGCGAGCCTGCTCGCGAAGAGGCCAGCACAGGCAACTTCCCTTCCCGGGCAGACTCCAACCTTGGCCACCCACGACCAAGGACGCCCACTATGAAAGCCCTCACCCTAAGCCTGCTCTGCCTCGCCGCCCTGGCCTCACAGGCCCACGCCTCCAGCCCCGACGCCTGGGCCGCTTACGACAAAACCGTGCTCGCCAGTTGCACCAAGGCCAGCGGCCTGAAAGACGCCAAACCCGTCGGCACACCCGCGCAATTCGATGATCGCGTCGGCTACACCGCCGTGCTGTTGCAAGGCCAATACCCGCAAAAACACATGAAAGGCCAGCAAGGCACTGAGCTGTGCCTGTACAGCAAAAAGTCGAAAACCGCGTTCGTCACCGAATGGGACTCGATCCGCCCGACCGCCAAGCCTTGAGGGCTGGCGCACAACTTGCTTCGATCAGCCTCAGCCTGGCGACTTTACGTCGCCGTATCACACTCTGATTGAAGATTGATCGTGCAATGAATACGACCTTTTCCTGCGTCGGTTGCGGCAAATGCTGCACCGACCACCATGTGCCCCTGACCCTCGCCGAAGCCCGCATGTGGGCGGCGGATGGCGGCCAGGTGATCGTGCTGGTGGAGGCCTTTCTCGGCAACGGCCTGGGCCTGCCGGCGCAGCAGCGTGAACACGCCGAACGGCGTTCGCTGGTGGTACGCAGCGGCACGACCGAGGCCCACGTGGCCATCACCTTCGCCGCGTACAACGTCGGGCGCTGCCGGAATCTTGACGAAGACAACCTGTGCCGCATTTACGAACGCCGACCGTTGGTGTGCAGGATTTATCCGGCAGAAATCAATCCGCACATTCCGCTCAACCCGGCGGCCAAGGATTGCCCGCCGGAGTCGTGGCAACAGGGGCCGCTGCTGATTGTCGGCGGGGAGCTGGTCGATCAGGAACTGCTGGCGTTGATCCAGCGTTCGCGTCAGGCCGATCGCGATGACATCCGGATCAAGGATGCGATCTGCGCGGCGCTGGGGATTCGCACCACGGCGCTCAAGGGCGATGGGTTTACCGCGTATTTGCCGCAGATGGACGCTTTTGCGGCTGTGATCGATCAGGTTTCAGCACAGCCGCTGAATACGGAATCCAGTGAATGGCTGTTTCATCTGTCCGGGGACGACGTTGCCGGGCAATTGGTGGCGGCCGGGGCGCAGGTGGTGACGGAGCCGGCGCAGACGTATGCGTTTATTTCGCTGCGGGCGGCTTGATCCGGAATTTTTGTCGGGGCGAATGGCCCCTTCGCGAGCAGGCTCGCTCCCACAATGGATCGCATTTCAAAATGTGGGAGCGAGCCTGCTCGCGAAGAGGCCGGCCCAGGCAACCTCAATCCCTAACCCGCCGCCCCCAGAACTCCCGCGCCAACGACCGCAAATCCCCCGCCAGCCCCGCCACGTCCTCAGAGTTACGCTGACTCTGCCGCCCCTCATCCACCGTCAATTCCGACGCCGTGCGAATGCTGACGATGTTGCGATTGATGTCCTCGCTCACCGCACTCTGCTGCTCCACCGCCGCGGCAATCTGCAGGCTCATCTCGGTGATCTGCTCGACCCGCTCACTGATCCCGTCCAGCGCCCGCGCCGCGCGCTGTGCCTGTTCGACGCTGTTATCCACATGCTCGCTGCTCTGCTGCATCACCAGCACTGCATCGCGCGCGCCATTTTGCAGGCTGCTGATCATCCGCTGAATCTCGTTGGTCGACTGCTGCGTGCGTTGCGCCAACCCGCGCACCTCATCGGCCACCACTGCAAAACCGCGCCCGGCATCACCAGCGCGCGCCGCTTCGATCGCCGCGTTGAGCGCCAGCAGATTGGTCTGCTCGGCGATGCTGCGGATCACCTCCAGCACCCCGGAAATCTCGCTGCTGTGGCCTTCGAGCTGATGAATCACCTCGGTCGCCCGCCGCAACTCCTCGGCCAGACGCAACACCGCACTGCGACTCTCGCCGACCAGCCAATGCCCTTCGCGGGTTTCCGTGCCGGCCATGTCCGCCGCCACCGAGGCCTGCTGCGCATGGCTGGCAACTTGCGCGACGCTGGCGGCCATCTGATGAATCGCCGCCGCCACCTGATCGGTTTCCGCTTGCTGCGCCAACGAACTGCTGTGGCTGCTTTGCAAATGATCAACCAGTTGCGCCGCATGCCCGGCCAACTGCTGCGATGCATCACCGATGCGCCCGACCACCGCGCCGACCTGGGCTTCGAGCATCTGCAGGGCGAATTCAATCTGGCCGATTTCATCGCGGCGCCCGGTGTAAATGCTCTGACTCAACGGATTGTCCGCGACCTGCCGCGCCCGTTCGCTCAGCCGCTCCAGCGGCCGCAGGATCCAGCGCACGCCCAACGCGCAGAGACTGCTGCCGACAACAAATGCCAGCCCATCGATCCATGCCGACTCCGGACGCAACCAGGCCTCGATCCCCAACACCAGCCCCAGCAACGCACTGGCCAACACCGTGATCCTGCCACGCAGACCTAAAGTGGGCAGCGGCCGCCGTCCCTTCAACTCTCCACGCAACTGCGCGTACACCCGCTCCGCCGCCGCCACCTGCCGTGCATCCGGCCGGGTGCGTACCGACTGATACTCCACCGCCACGCCGCTCTGCGTAACCGGCGTGACATACGCGCTGACCCAATAATGATCGCCATTCTTGCAACGATTCTTCACCAGCCCCATCCACGAGCGCCCGCCCTTCAGCGTCTGCCACATATGCGCAAACGCCAGCGCCGGCATGTCCGGATGGCGCAACAGGTTGTGTGGCTGGCCGAGCAATTCGTCGCGACTGTAGCCGCTGATTCTGATGAAATCGTCGTTGGCGTAAGTGATCGCGCTGGTCAGATCAGTGGTCGAGAGAATGTTCGCGTCCGGCGCCACATCGACGTTACGGCCGGTTACCGGGAGATTGATCTTCATGGAAAGCGCGCTCGTTTTATGGGAAGAGTCGGCAGGGCTGCTGACTCTAAGCGCACCAATTGGTCAAATATTGATCTGGCTCAGGATCTGAGCACTTAGCCATCACTGCGACCGAAAATCGCAGTCGATGGCTGAAGGCGGGATAAAACTCAGCGCTTGCCCATCGAGCGACGGGTGCCCGGCGGCGCCATGCCCGGGGTCTTGGTGTGGCCGTTCTTGGCGCCGTTCTTGTACCACGGCTGATTCGAACCCTTGGCAGCAGCCAGCTCCCCCGGTTTGAACGGGAACTTGAAAGCCGGGATCTCGGGTTTGCTCTCGCTGGCGTCAGCCAGTTCAGCCGGGACATCGCTCACAGCGTCGTCAACCGGCGGTTGGGTCGGGGAAGTCATAAAAGCTCCGCAAAGCAAAAAAGTCGGGCCCGAACAGTGAGCCGCGAAGGCGCGCAGTATACCTGCGCGCCCGGACTCGGCACCTGAAGATTTGCAGCGTACGCCGAACGGTTCGGATGTAGATGATGGTGCAATGTTTCCCAAATTGGGAATGATCGGTCCCTTTTTGGGACCGGTTAACAACAATAGCCGGCAGAGGTGCGTCGCCCGCACAGACGTCTTCGCGAGCAGGCTCGCTCCCACAGGTGGACTGTCTTTTAACCTGTAGGAGTGGGCCTGCTCGCGATGAACGATGACGCGGTGCTCGGACGAATCAAGTGCGTGGATCAACCCGATCCAGCGCCCGGTTCACCGCCAGTTCGGCGAGCATGACGATCTGCTGGATCGCCAACGCCGTGCTGCGTTGCGGACCGCCGAGTTCATTGGCGAAATTGCTGGCGATGGCACTGGCAGAGGCCAACGATTCGTAAGCGTGGGCGAGCAGGGTTTCGGTGTCGATGCCTGGGTTGACCAGAAACATGGTGCTTGGCTGTCGCGGCGGGACGGGTTGCGGACTGAGGTAAAAGTCGAGCGCGCGTTTGATGGCTTCGCGGTTTTTGGCGAGGTCTTCTGCGCGGATGGCTTCGGCGAGCGGGGTTGTGGTTTCGGGGGGTGGGTCTGGGATCAGTTTATCCATGGTGTAGCTCCTACTTGTATTTGGGAGCCAGCCTTTGTCGTTTCCACACGACAAAAGGTGGCAACTGTGCGCGGGGTGGAAAACCGATAAGTAGGCAACCGGCCAGACCGAAGTCTGCCCACGCACAGCCGCCGCGACGCAGTTTGCAGACGAAAAAAGACGTCGGCAACGATTACGGTGCTGGTGCATTGTTTCTACTTGAATCGGGTTTCCACACCCGATCGCTGAATTTGCAGCGACAACCAAAGACTAGAGACCGCACTTCCGACGGACAACCTGAAAACCTTGTGGGAAGGTTCTGGTTATTTGGCACAGAATTAAACAGCTCAACGTAATCGGCTGACTGGACAGACCTCTTCGCGAGCAAGCCCGCTCCCACCGTTGAACCGAGTACACCTACCGGAGATTGGTCGGCTGTCAGGCCGTCATCGCTGGCAAGCCAGCTCCCACAAAAGAGCAAAAGCAAGATCAAAAGATCGCAGCCTGCGGCAGCTCCTACAGGGAAGATAAGTACAACCCGCACGCGGCGCATGCCGCCCCACTCCAGGATGAGCGCAAGCTCGGCTGTCGCTCTTGATCTTGATCTTGATCCACGGGCGACATCGGAAGGCTGAGTGGAGGGATTGATCCGGGGGTGGGAGCGCAGCGACCGTTTGGCGAAGCCAAACACAGCGAGAGGAGGTGCAGCGAAGCAAACCGGAGGCGCTGCGCCCGGATCGATCCCGAAGCGAAGGGACCCCGAGCCCCAGCGAGCGGGCCGAACGTAGGAGCAAGCGTTTTTGGTTACTTTTTAGGCGTTTGTAAAAAGTGACCCGCCGTAAGGGCGGAACCGTAATCAGCCACACCCGCAGAAACGGATATACACCCCGGCGAAACTGACAGCGCTGACAGCTAGCCGTCACCCTACTGACCTGCAGACAGGTTTATAAAGACAACAACCCTGCCCAAACTCCGTCCGGCGCCCACCCCGCATGCGAATCCAAAAGAACAAAGCCCTGCTCGCCATCCTGTTGATCGTCCTCGCAGGCGCAGGTCTGTGGTACACCCTGAAACCCGCCCCGACCAAACTCGCCACCCCCACCGCCATCCCCGTGCGAGTGATCGCGGTCAGCGAAAAAGACGTCCCCCGCTACACCACCGGCATCGGCTCCGTACTCTCATTACACAGCGTCGTAGTACGCCCACAAATAGACGGCATCCTCACCAAAATCCTCGTCAAGGAAGGCCAACTCGTCAAAGCAGGCGACCTGCTCGCCACCATCGACGACCGCTCGATCCGCGCCAGCCTCGACCAGGCCCGCGCACAACTGGGCGAAAGCCAGGCGCAACTGCAAGTCGCCCTGGTCAACCTCAAACGCTACAAACTGCTCAGCGTCGACGACGGCGTCTCCAAACAGACCTACGACCAGCAACAAGCACTGGTCAACCAGTTGAAGGCCACCGCCCAAGGCAACCAGGCCGCAATCGACGCGGCGCAAGTACAATTTTCCTACACGCAGATCCGCTCCCCGGTCACCGGCCGCGTCGGTATTCGCACCGTCGACGAAGGCAACTTCCTGCGCATGACCGACACCGCCGGCCTGTTCACCGTGACCCAGATCGACCCGATCGCCGTGGAATTCTCCCTGCCGCAACAAATGCTGCCGACCCTGCAAGGCCTGATCAACGATCCGCAGCACGCACAGGTCAAGGCCTACATCGGCGCTGATACCGACGGCGAAACCGGCAACCTGCTCGGCGAAGGTCACCTGACCCTGATCGACAACCAGATCAACGCCAACACCGGCACCATCCGCGCCAAGGCCGAATTCGACAATGCCAGCCAAAAGCTCTGGCCGGGCCTGCTGGTGACGGTAAAAATTCAGACGGCACTGGATAAGAATGCGCTGGTGGTGCCGCCCACTGTCGTACAGCGCGGTCTCGATCAACACTTCGTTTACCGGGTGAGTGGCGACAAAGTCGAAGCCGTACAAGTGCAGATGGTCTATCAGGGTAGTGGCCAGGACATCATCAAAGGCGTGAAGGCCGGTGACGTGCTGGTAACCGACGGCCAGTCGCGGCTCAAACCCGGCTCGACCGTGCAGGTCATGAGCGAGCCGCCACAGGTGGTGCAAGCGGAGCCGAAACCATGAAGGCGCACAAAGGCGTCTCCACCTGGTGCATCGATCACCCGGTCGCGACGATTCTGTTGACCATCGCATTGGTGCTGGTCGGCGTGATTGCCTTCCCGCGCCTGCCGATCGCCCCACTGCCGGAAGCGGAATTTCCGACAATTCAGGTCTCGGCGCAGTTGCCCGGCGCCAGCCCCGACACCATGGCTTCGTCCGTGGCCACGCCGCTGGAGGTGCAATTCAGCGCCATCCCCGGCATGACCCAGATGACCTCCAGCAGCGCGCTCGGCTCCAGCCTGCTGACCCTGCAATTCACCCTCGACAAGAGCATCGATACCGCTGCCCAGGAAGTCCAGGCGGCGATCAATACCGCCGCCGGCAAGCTGCCCAAGGACATGCCGACCCTACCGACCTGGAAGAAGGTCAACCCGGCCGACAGCCCGGTGCTGATCTTAAGCGTCAGCTCGACGCAAATGCCCGGCACCGAACTCAGCGATCTGGTGGAAACCCTGCTCTCGCGTCAGATCAGTCAGATCGACGGCGTAGGCCAGATCAACATCACCGGTCAGCAACGTCCGGCGATTCGCGTGCAAGCCTCGGCCGACAAACTGGCGGCCATCGGCCTGACCCTGGCCGACATTCGTCTGGCGATCCAGCAGACCAGCCTCAACCTCGCCAAAGGTGCGTTGTACGGCGAATCGAGCATCTCGACACTGTCGACCAACGACCAGTTATTCAAACCCGAGGACTACAGCCAACTCATCGTTTCCTACAAGGACGGCGCCCCGGTTCACCTGCGGGATGTCGCCAAAGTCGTCAACGGTTCGGAAGATGCCTACGTGCAAGCCTGGGCTGGTGATCAACCCGGGGTGAACCTGGTGATCTCGCGCCAGCCCGGCGCGAACATCGTCGAAACCGTCGACCGCATTCAAGCCGCCCTGCCCGGCCTCGAAGCCATGCTCCCGGCCTCGGTGCAGGTGAAAACCCTGATCGACCGCACCCAGACCATCCGCGCCTCGCTGCATGAAGTCGAGATCACCCTGTTGATCGCGATCCTGCTGGTGGTGGCGGTGATGGCGCTGTTCCTGCGGCAGTTGTCGGCGACGATGATTGTGTCGGCGGTGCTCGGTGTATCGCTGACCGCCAGTTTCGCCCTGATGTACCTGCTGGGATTCAGCCTGAACAACCTGACGCTGGTGGCGATCGTCGTCGCGGTCGGGTTTGTCGTGGACGATGCGATTGTGGTGGTGGAGAACATCCACCGGCATCTGGAGGCCGGCGACAGCATGCGCGAAGCGGCGGTCAAAGGTGCCGGCGAGATCGGCTTCACCGTGGTTTCGATCAGTTTCTCGCTGGTGGCGGCGTTCATTCCTCTGCTGTTCATGGGCGGTGTGGTCGGGCGGCTGTTCAAGGAATTCGCCCTGACCGCGACCTCGACCATTCTGATTTCGGTGGTGGTGTCGCTGACCCTCGCGCCGACGCTGGCAGCGCTGTTCATGCGCAAACCGGTGCACCACGCCCACGACAAACCGGGCTTCAGTGAACGCTTGCTCGGCTGGTACGAAAAAGGTCTGCGCCGCGCCCTCGCCCACCAGAAACTGATGATCGGCGTGTTCGGCCTGTCGCTGGCACTGGCGATTGCCGGTTACATCTTTATCCCCAAGGGTTTCTTCCCGGTGCAGGACACCGGGTTTGTCCTCGGCACCACCGAAGCCGCTGCGGATATTTCCTACGGCGACATGGTGAAAAAACACTTGGCCATGGCCGAAATCGTCGCCGCCGATCCGGCCGTTCAGGCGTTCTCGCACTCGGTCGGTGTGTCCGGCAGCAACCAGACCATCGCCAACGGCCGCTTCTGGATTGCCCTGAAAAAACGCGGCGACCGCGACGTCTCGGCCAGCCAGTTCATCGACCGCATTCGTCCGCAACTGATGAAAGTCCCGGGCATCGTCCTGTATCTGCGCGCCGGCCAGGACATCAACCTCAGCTCCGGCCCGAGTCGCGCGCAGTATCAATACGTGCTCAAGAGCAACGACGGCGCGACCCTCGCCACATGGACCCAGCGCCTGACCGAAAAACTGCGCAGCAACCCGGCGTTCCGCGACATTTCCAACGACCTGCAACTGGGCGGCAGCATCACTCACATCAGCATCGACCGCAGTGCCGCCGCGCGTTTCGGCCTGACCGCCAGTGATGTCGACGAAGCGCTGTACGATGCGTTCGGGCAGCGCCAGATCAATGAGTTCCAGACCCAGGTCAATCAGTACAACGTGATTCTCGAGCTGGACACCAAGCAGCGCGGCAAGGCCGAAAGCCTCAACTATTTCTACCTGCGCTCGCCGCTGAGTGGCGAGATGGTGCCGCTGTCGGCGCTGGCCAAATTCGATGCGCCGACCATCGGCCCGCTGTCGATTGCCCATGACGGCATGTTCCCCGCCGCCAACCTGTCGTTCAACCTGGCGCCCGGCGTGGCGTTGGGCGACGCGGTGATCCTGCTCAATCAGGCCAAGGCCGAGATCGGCATGCCGACCGCGATCAGCGGCAATTTCCAGGGCGCGGCGCAGGCGTTCCAGAGTTCGCTGGCCAGTCAGCCGTGGCTGATTCTCGCGGCGCTGGTGGCGGTGTACATCATTCTCGGCGTGCTCTATGAGAGCTTCGTACATCCGCTGACAATCATCTCGACCCTGCCGGCGGCCGGTCTCGGGGCGGTGATCATGCTGTGGATCTGCGGTCAGGATTTTTCGATCATGGCGTTGATCGGGCTGGTGTTGCTGATCGGTATCGTCAAGAAGAACGGCATTCTGATGATCGACTTTGCCCTGGAAGCCCAGCGCAATCGCGGACTGGCGCCGCAGGATGCGATTTTCGAAGCGTGCCTGACGCGGTTCCGGCCGATCATCATGACCACCCTCGCCGCGCTGCTCGGCGCGTTGCCGCTGATGCTCGGTTACGGCACCGGCGCCGAACTGCGCCAGCCGCTGGGGATCGCGGTGGTGGGCGGCTTGCTGGTCAGCCAGATGCTGACGCTGTTTACCACGCCGGTCATATACTTGTGGCTTGAGCGGCTTTTCCACAGGCCCAAACCAATGCCCGCGACGGCACTGGCGACCACAGACTGAGGCAGGGTCATGCGCGTTCTGATTATCGAAGACGAGGAAAAAACCGCGGACTATCTGCACCGCGGTCTGACGGAACAGGGTTACACCGTGGACCTGGCCCGCGACGGCGTCGAAGGCCTGCACCTGGCGCTGGAAAGCGACTACGCGGTGATCGTCCTCGACGTGATGTTGCCGGGCCTGGATGGCTTTGGCGTGCTGCGCGCATTGCGTGCGCGCAAGCAGACGCCGGTGATCATGCTCACCGCCCGCGAGCGCGTCGAAGACCGGATCAAGGGCCTGCGAGACGGCGCCGACGATTACCTCGGCAAACCGTTTTCCTTTCTGGAACTGGTGGCCCGCCTGCAGGCGCTGACCCGGCGCAGCGGTGGCCATGAACCGGTGCAAGTGAGCATCGCCGACCTGTGGATCGATCTGATCAGCCGCAAGGCTACCCGCGCCGGCACCCGGCTGGACCTGACGGCGAAAGAGTTCTCGCTGCTCAGTGTTCTGGCGCGCCGGCAAGGTGAAATCCTCTCGAAAACCGCGATTGCCGAGATGGTCTGGGACATCAATTTCGACAGCGACGCGAACGTCGTCGAAGTCGCGATCAAGCGTCTGCGCGCCAAGCTCGACGGGCCGTTCGACGAGAAACTGCTGCACACGATTCGTGGCATGGGTTATGTGCTGGAGAGCCGTGGTGTCCAGTAATTCGATTGCCCTGCGTTTGAGCGGGATGTTTACGCTGGTGGCGCTGCTGGTGTTTCTGTTGATTGGCGGCGCGCTGTATCAGCAGGTCGACAAAGGCCTGGGTCTGCTGCCGGAAGCCGAGCTGGATGCGCGTTACAGCGTGCTGGAGTCGGCGCTCAATCGTTATGGCACGCCTGAGCATTGGGTGAAGATCAACGCCAAGCTCAAGCTGCTCGGCGAGGAAGACAAGCGCATTCGTTTCTGGGTGGTCAGCGGTGATCCCGGTTACGAGTACGGCGAGCCGGACGCGCAAATCCGCGCCTTCGCCAAAGGCCCAACCGGCATGCATGACCTGCAGTTGCCCGAGCATCCTTATCCGCTGAAAGTGCTGCTGACCGAGTTACCCGCCAAGGACCAGCGCCCGCCGCTGCGCTTCATGATCGGCATCGATACCGAGACTTTCCACGAGACTCAGCACAGCCTGCTGATCGCCTTGGTCAGCCTGGCCATTGTCGGCGTGCTGCTGGCCTCGGCGCTGGGTTACTGGGTGGCGCGGATCGGTCTCAAGCCGCTGATCAAACTGTCTCACGAAGCCCAGCGCCTGGCACCGCCACTGCGGGCCGGACGCCTGCGCATGTCGCCCTTGCCGCCGGAGCTGGAGCAGTTTGTCGACTCGTTCAACTCAACCCTGGAGCGGGTCGAACAGGCCTATTCGCGCCTGGAATCGTTCAACGCCGACGTCGCCCATGAACTGCGCTCGCCACTGACCAACCTGATCGGCCAGACCCAGGTCGCGCTGACCCGCGGGCGCTCCGCCGAGCATTACTTCGAAGTGCTGCAATCGAACCTCGAAGAGCTGGAACGCCTGCGTTCGATCATCAACGACATGCTGTTTCTGGCCAGCGCCGACCAGGGCAGCAAGGCGACCAAGCTCACCGAAACTTCGCTGGCTGATGAAGTCGCGACCACTCTGGAGTACCTGGATTTCATCCTCGAAGATGCGCAAGTGCAGGTGCACGTCAGTGGCGATGCGCAGGTGCGGATCGAGATCGCGCATCTGCGCCGGGCACTGATCAATCTGCTGAGCAACGCCGTGCAGCACACCGAGCCGGGCCAGATGATCGAGGTGTGCATCGAAGTTGAAGACCATCAGGTCAGCATCGGCGTGGCCAACCCCGGATCGCCGATTGCCAGCGAGCACTTGCCGCGTCTGTTCGAACGCTTCTACCGGGTCGATGCCTCGCGCAGCAACAGCGGCAACAACCATGGATTGGGGCTGGCGATCGTCAAGGCGATTGCGCTGATGCACGGTGGTGATGTGTTTGTGCGCAGTGATCGGGGGATGAATACCTTCGGGATTCACCTCCCCGTTTAATCGCTGATTAAAGTCCCCTGTGGCGAGGGGATTCATCCCCGATGGGTTGCGAAGCGACCCCAAAATCCAGCGATCGCGATCTTCCTGACACAACCAGTACAAAGGATTGAGGGCTGCTTCGCAGCCCATCGGGGATGAATCCCCTCGCCACAGGGAATGGAGTCAACCCGCGGTTGATCTTTGCTTTTGCTGTAACAGTCATTTATGAAAATCACGCTGTTTCTCGGCGCCCGGCAACCTTATCTTTGCCCGCACCAAACAGCACTTGCCAAGCAAGAAGGTTTTCAAGATGTCCAACAGTATGGGTATTGCCAGCGCTTTCGTTTTGTCCTCATTGATCCTGTCGCCGATGGCGATGGCTGAAGAATCGCAAGCGTTCGTAGCGCAGAATGCCGCTCGCGCTCACGCCTTCGAACAATCTCAGGCAGAAGTGATGGCCAAGTCGCAGGACGCCTCGCAAGCCCCTCAAGCCGCCACTTCCCAGGCTCAAGCGGCCGAGAAAGACAGCTGAGTCGCGCACCGCGAAACAATTCCCTCGACGCGGTTGTTTGGCTCTTCCCGTTCAACCGTCGTCCTTCCAGGCCGCTGCCTTTCAGCGGCCTTTTTTCGTTGTGGTCTGAAAGCCGTTTGGTTCGTCTGTAAAAAACAAGAAACATCCCGCACCTCAAGACATTGAAGTGTCAGTTGACCCAAGGAGCTCCGTCGCAAGTGCGTTACCCAGACAGTTTCACCTCGCTGTTCATTGCAATTGCCGCAACGATTGCCCCCGCCGCTCACGCCGACGAAGCCGCCAAACAAGGCTTCATCGAAGGCTCGAGCCTCAACCTCAACGCCCGCAACTACTACATGAATCGCAACCGTCTGCAGCAGACGGACGACAACATCGAGTGGGGCCAAGGTTTTCTCGGGATCTTCCAGTCGGGTTACACCGAAGGCACGGTCGGCTTCGGCATCGATGCCCACGCCATGCTCGGGCTGAAGCTCGACGGCGGTGGCGGTACCGATGGTTCGAGCATCCTGCCGATCAGCGATGGCAACGGCAAAGCGCCGGGCTCGTTCTCGACTGCGGGCGGCACGTTGAAGATGCGCGCGTTCGATACCGAGCTGAAGGCCGGTGACCTGTTCCTCACCAACCCGGTGATTGCCGGCGGTGATTCGCGCATGCTGCCGCAGACCTTTCGTGGCGTGAGCCTGACCAACCACAGCTTCGACGGCTGGATGTTCGAAGGTGGTCAGGCCAGTTTTACCAAGCCGTACAATCAGAGCGGTCGCCAGCGCATCGGCACGTCCTACGGCAAACTCGCCGAGGGCGACGAAAGCCGTCACCTGAACTGGGCCGGCGTGTCCTGGAGCGGCGTCGAAGGCCTGACCAGCAATCTGTACGCCGCCGAGCTGAAGGACATCTGGAACCAGTACTACTACGACCTGGATTACACCTGGCAGTTGAACGATCTGGTCAGCCTCAACCCGGGCCTGCACTTCTATCACACGCAGGACACCGGCGACGCGCTGCTGGGTAACATCGACAACAACACCTACAGCCTGCATTTCACCGTCGGCATCGGCAACCACAGCGTCACCGCTGCGTACCAGCGCGTGAACGGCAACACGCCGTTCGACTACATCAGCCAGGGCGACAGCGTTTACCTCGACAACTCGCAACAGTACTCGGACTTCAACGGCCCGAACGAACGCTCGTGGAAGCTCAAGTACGCCTACGACTTCGCCGGTCTCGGTGTGCCGGGCCTGACTTCGGCGGTTTCCTATTCGCGCGGCACCGTGGACTTGACCAAGGTCGATCCGGGCAGCAAAGGCTATGCCTCGTGGTACAGCGCTGACGGTCGCAACGCCAAGCACTGGGAACGCGACCTCGATCTGAAATACGTGGTGCAGAGCGGTCAGGCAAAAGACCTCGCGGTACGCCTGCAATGGGCGACCAACCGGGGTGGCAACGGTTACGGCGCGATTGATACCGATACCGATGAATACCGGGTGATTGTCGACTACCCGATCAACGTCTTCTAAGATCCCCCCTGCACCACGGTCTTGAATTTAGAGATATACCCTGTGGGAGCGGGCTTGCTCGCGAAAGCGGTCTACCATTCGACATCCAGGTTGAATGACACAGCGCTTTCGCGAGCAGGCTCGCTCCCACATTGGGAATGGTTTCTGGCTTCAGCAGCAGTGTTTGTGCAACTACTCTTATAAGTCTTACCCCAACCGACAGCCCCCATCATGATCGCGAGCCGTACCCCACCTCTGGCGGGCAAGACCGGACGCCCCGAATTGCTGCTGATCTGCGGCAGTTCGCTGACCGTGATCGCGATTCTGTGCATCGTCACTTTTCTGCTGATTCGTGAGCACGCCAACGCTCAGGAGTCGGCCACCCGCAGTGCCACCACCATCGCCCAGTTGATCGACGCCGATGTCCTGCGCACGGTCGAGCTGTACGACCTGACCCTGCAAGGCCTGATCGCCGCCGCCCAGCGCGACGACTTGCGCAACGTCACCCCGCAGATCCGCCATCTGGCACTGTTCGACCGCTCGACCACCGCGCGCTTCAAGGGCGACATCCTCCTGCTCGACAAGCATGGCGATGTGGTCGCCGACTCATCGCGCATCGAACCCAAACCGGGCAACTTCGCCGACCGCGATTATTTCCTCGCCCATGCCTTCAACCGTGACATGGGCATGTTCATCAGCCGCCCGTTCAAGACCCGTTGCGATTGCGACGAAGCCAATGAGTGGCGCATCAGCTTCAGTCGGCGGATTTCCTCGGACACCGGAGAATTCGCCGGCGTGGCGGTGGCGTCGATGAAACTCGACTACTTCGATCAACTGTTCAACAGCCTCGATATCGGTAAAGACAGCACGCTGAACATCATCAACAGCGACGGCGTGCTGCTGGCGCAGAAGCCTTATCTGCAAAGTGACTCCATCGGCAAGAGTTTCGGCAACCGGCCCAACGTGGTGCGGATTCTAGGCGACAAGGACGGCAGTGGCAGTTTCACCAGCACTTCGAGCATGGATCATCAGCAACGGCTCTACACCTACTCGCGGGTCGGCAATCTGCCGTTGACCGTTATGGTCGCGCTGTCCAGTGATGAGGTGTTCGGCACTTGGCGCCGCACCGCGCTGTTGATCAGCGGCGCCACCGGCGTGCTGTGTGCCGGGCTGCTGTGGCTGACCTGGCTACTTGCCCGTGAGCTGCGCCTGCGCCAGCGCGCCGAACGTGAACTGGCGCAACTGGCCGCCACCGATGCGCTGACCGGCGTGGCCAACCGGCGGATGCTCGATCAGGCGCTGCGCCACGAATGGTTCCGCGCCCAGCGTTCGGGCAAGCCGCTGTCGGTGATGATGATCGATGCCGACCACTTCAAGGCCTTCAACGACCGGCATGGGCACCAGGCCGGTGATCAGGCGCTGCGTGAATTGGCCAAGGTGATCACGGCGAACGTACGACGACCAGGGGATCTGGTCGCCCGTTACGGTGGCGAAGAGTTCTCGGTGATACTCGCCGAAACCGACAGCAGCGGCGCAGGGCAGATTGCCGAACATATCCGCCAGGCGGTCGAGCAGATGCCGTTGGTCGACGGGGCCGAACGGCCGATGACGGTGAGTATTGGCATCGCGACGTGGACGGCGGCGAGCGAGATGACGCTGGAGCAGTTGTTGTTTGCAGCGGACAAGGCGCTGTATCAGGCCAAGGAAGGTGGGCGTAACCGGATAGTAGTGGCTGGCTGATTTTTTCGGCGATAGAACTGGCCTCTTCGCGAGCAAGCCCGCTTGTGTCTGAGTAAGGGGATAAACTCTGGGGTGAGAGGGGTGGATGGCAAGCTGTGAGTCCGCGGTGCTTGAA
>NZ_JARVST010000021.1:0-97606 GCF_030209055.1 Pseudomonas sp. lyk4-TYG-107 | reverse complement strand
TCAGATCAAAAGCGGTACTCGAGCTAACGCTCATTGTGTTGAGTGGGGCGGCTTCGCCGCATGGGGTGTCGCTCTCTGAATTGCAGGAGTCAGCCTGCTGGCGATGGCGGCCTGAAAGCGGACCCATTTACAACTGAACACACCCATTCCAACTGTGGGAGCTGGCTTGCCAGCGAAGGCGGCCTTCCAGTCAAAAAATTCTTGTTGATGTACCCCTCCCACACAGAGTTACTCCCCGCAAAATCGACAGCCAATTCCCTTATCCCCCTCCATTTCACTGGCGCTTGCAGGGTAGTCGGCTATAAAGAATGAGTGGTCAGGTCTTCCGTCATCCGCGATATTCGTGCGCGATGGCGGAAGTGGCTCTTCCATTCATCGCGGGTCGTCCTATGAATAATCCTGGGAAACGCGTGTATCTGCCGTTGTCGCTGGCTTTCTCTGTCGCGCTATTGAGCGGCTGCGCCAGTCCTCCGCCACCGCCTCCTGCTGCACCGCCACCACCGCCGGTGCGTAACTGTCAGACCCTGGAAAACACTCAGGTGTCGGGCGATATGTATGTTGACGAGCAGGTCACCCGGCATATCACCACCACCCGGTGTGTCACGCAGTAGTGCTGTAGGGGTGCTTGCCGGTGCACTTTGTCAGGCCATTACCCAAAGTCACTGTCTTACGGATAACCCCTGTGGGAGCGGGCTTGCTCGCGAATGCGGTGTGTCATTCAAGGCAATGCTGCCTGACACTCCGACTTCGCGAGCAAGCCCGCTCCCACAGGGTTGTCAGAGAGATCAGGACAGGAACCCACCATCCACATTCAGCGAAACCCCGGTGGTGTAGCTCGATGCATCACTTGCCAGATACAGCACCGCCCCGGCCATTTCACTCGGATCGGCCACGCGCTTGAGCGGGATCTGCGTCAGCGCCTGCTTGAGGATCGCGTCATTCTTCACCAAGGCCGAAGCGAATTTGGTGTCGGTCAGGCCCGGCAGCAAGGCGTTGCAGCGGATGCCGAATTGCGCACATTCCTTGGCGAAGACTTTGGTCATGTTGATCACGGCGGCCTTGGTCACCGAGTAGATGCCCTGGAACACGCCCGGTGAAATCCCGTTGATCGAGGCGACATTGATGATGCTGCCGCCACCGTTTTCGCGCATCAGCTTGCCGGCTTCCACCGACATGAAGAAGTAGCCACGGATGTTCACGTCGACAGTCTTCTGGAACGCACCCAGATCGGTGTCCAGCACGTTGCAGAACTGCGGGTTGGTCGCCGCGTTGTTCACCAGAATATCGAGGCGACCGAACTGTTCCTTGATCCCGGCGAAGACCTGGCTGATCTGTTCCATTTCACCAATGTGGCAGGCCACGGCGGTGGCCTTGCCGCCGGCGGCGATGATCGCGTCGGCGACGTGCTGGCAGCCTTCGAGCTTGCGGCTCGAGACGATCACGTGGGCGCCTTGCTGGGCCAGCAGTTTGGCGATGGCTTCACCGATGCCACGGCTGGCGCCGGAGACGAATGCGATTTTGCCGTCGAGGTCGAACAACTGAGTCTTGGACATAAGGGTTCCTTGGTGTGGGCCGTCAGAGGCTCGATTTCGCAATGACCTGCAGGCTCATGTGCTCCAGCAGTTTGTTCATGTGAATGAACTGCGCGAAGCGTTTGTCCTGGGTCTGGCCGTGGTAGAAGCGGTAGTAGATCTGCTGCACGATGCCGGCCAGACGGAACAGGCCGTAGGTGTAGTAGAAGTCGAAATTGTCGATCTGGATGCCCGAGCGTTCGGCGTAGTAATCGACGAATTCGCGTCGAGTCAGCATGCCCGGGGCGTGGCTCGGCTGGCGGCGCATCAGTTGCACCGGTGCCGGATCATCGGCCTGAATCCAGTAGGCGAGGGTGTTGCCCAGGTCCATCAGCGGATCGCCGAGGGTGGTCAGTTCCCAGTCGAGCACGCCGATGATCTGCATCGGGTTGTTCGGGTCAAGGATCACGTTGTCGAAGCGATAGTCGTTGTGGACGATGCTCGAGGTCGGATGGTCGGCCGGCATCTTGTCGTTGAGCCAGGCTTTGACTTTCTCCCAGTGCGGCGCATCCGGGGTCAGGGCTTTTTCGTAGCGCTCGCTCCAGCCCTTGATCTGGCGGGCGACGTAGCCTTCCGGCTTGCCCAGATCGCCGAGGCCGCAGGCGTTGTAGTCAACCCGATGCAGCTCAACAAAGCGGTCGATGAAGCTCTTGCACAGCGCTTCGGTTTTCGCTGCATCGAGGCCCAGTTCTGGCGGCAGGTCGGAGCGCAGGATGATGCCCTTGACCCGTTCCATCACATAGAACTCGGCGCCGATCACTGACTCGTCGGTGCAGTGCACGTAGGCTTTCGGGCAGTAGGGGAAACCATCGCGCAGTTGATTGAGGATGCGGAATTCGCGGCCCATGTCGTGGGCGGATTTGGCCTTGTGGCCGAACGGCGGCCGGCGCAGCACGAACTCCTGCTGCGGGTATTCCAGAAGGTAAGTCAGGTTCGACGCACCGCCGGGGAACTGGCTGATCTGCGGCGTGCCGGTCAGCCCCGGAATGTGCTTCTTCAAGTACGGATCGATCAGGCTGGCATCGAGTTCTTCGCCAGAGCGGATACGGGTGGACTGGTCAGTAAGCGCCATGCTTATCCCTTCTGCTTATTTTGGAGGCCAGACATCATTGGCTAATCTAATGGCGCACTCGGGCGGCCACAAGCGCGCAGCGGTCTTATAGGTTAGCGTGTTGCAGGATAATCAGCGTTTCGAATAGGTACGGCAGCAGGGCGCTGCCGGCTTTTTTCAATGCACGCGCTGGTTGTTGAGCCTGGGGGGCAGGGCGATGGGCGTCAGCACCGGTTGCCCTGAGAAGAACGCCACGAGGTTTTTTCCCACCAGTTCCACCGTGCCTTGGGTGGCCTCGGGTGACAGGCCGGCGACGTGTGGCGTGAGAATCACGTTGCTCAGGCTTTTCAGTGCATCCGGCACCTGCGGTTCGTGATCGAACACGTCCAGTGCGGCGCCGGCAATCCGCCGTTGCTCAAGGGCGCTGATCAACTCAGCGGTGGCGATCACACTGGCCCGCGCGATGTTGACGATGAAACCGTTCGGGCCAAGGGCGTCGAGCACCGGGCGAGTCACCAGATGCTGGGTGCCAATCCCGCCCGGCGTGGCGACGATCAGAAAGTCCGAGGCCCGCGCCAGTTCGGTTGGCGTCGAGCAGAACGCATAGGGCACATCACTGCGCAGTTGACGGTTGTGATAACTGATCTGCATGTCGAAACCGAGGTGAGCACGCTTGGCAATCGCCATGCCCACCGCGCCCAGGCCGAGAATGCCCAGGCGTTTATTGGCCAGCGACGGGCGCATGATCTTCGGCCATTCACCCCGGCGCACCGCGGCGTCGCAGCGTGGAATGTCGCGCACCAGCGCCAACAGCATCGCCATCGCATGATCGGCCACCGACGAGGCGTTGACCCCGGCACCATTGGTCACGGTGATCCCGCGATCGCTGGCAGCCTGCAGGTCAACGTGTTCATAGCCGGCGCCGATCACGGTGATGATTTTCAGCGCCGGCAGGGCGGCGATTTCCTCAGCGGTCAGTCCCAGCGGGCCACGGGTCAGCACCGCGTCGATCCGTGCGCCGTGGCTGGCGATGGCTTGCGCACGTTCGGCAGGGGTTGGTGCGAGGATCAGGTGAAAACCCTGATGCTCGAGAATCGGCAGATAGTCATTGATGGTTTCAACCAGTACCAGAACGGTGGCGGGCATTGCGCGGCTCCTGTGATCTATGACGGTGTGGTCGCGAAAGTCGTGTCAGAGTGCTGATTCCAGAGCGGTTTGGCAATGGTGGCCGCAGCCCCGCTTCAGCCAGTGTAGGAGCTGAAACGGGGAGCGCGCGGGCGCTTCGTCAGAAGCTCACGTCAGCGCTGTTGATCAGCCGTGCAAATGCTCCGCCGAGGGTGGCGTTATGGTGCTCGATGATGACGTGGGCGGGTAATGCCGGGGTGTCCATGCAAGTGTGGGCGTCGGCCACCAGCAACGGCTTGAAGCCAAGATCCGCAGCGGCGCGGCAGGTGGCGTCGATGCAGAACTGGGTCTTCATGCCGACCAGGTAAAGGTCGTCGATCTGATTAGCGTTGAGCTGCTGCGCCAGATTCGTGCCGTGGAATGCGTTGGGTCTGGATTTGTCGAACACATGGTCGGACTCGGCATTCAGATCGAGTTCCGGCAGCAATTGCCAGAAGGGGCTGCCGGCGGCAATCGGCGAGCCTGCCGGGCCGGTGTGGCGCACGGCGTAGATCGGCACGCGTTGCTGGCGTGCCTGGCGGATCAGCTGCTGGATGTTGGCGAGCACACGCTCGCCGTCGTGGGGTTTTTCCGGGCCATGGAACAGACCGACCTGCATATCGATGATCAACAATGCTGCGGACATGATGTTTCTCCTTGAGGGCTGCAAGTGCCGCACGGACGGGAGAAACAACAAGGCCCCGTCCATTGCTGGCGGGGCCTTGGGTTCACTGCGCTGGATTCACCTCAGGCAGCAACACCACGACCCGCCGGTGGCGGTCGTGGTGGTACGGGTGAGGTGCAGCGGGCGAAGGTTCATGCCGCCGATCATGCTGGCGGCGGCGAAGGGCTGTCAACTGGCGTATTGAGCGATGCCGTTGCCGAACGACCAATTCTCCTTTTTTACTTCCACCAGATTGATGAACACGTCTTCCATACGAATGCCCAGTTGGGTGTTCAGGTTGTGCGCGATGGTCTGGTACAGGGCTTTTTTCTGCTCCAGCGTCCGGCCTTCATTGAGGGTGATCTGGATAATCACCAACCGATCGCTGCGCTGGATGCCCAGGTATTGCGGGTCGAAGATGAAATGCTCGCCGTCGTGCTCGTTGAGAATCTGGAAGTTGTCGTGCTCCGGCACGTTGATGGTGCTGCGCATGGCGGCGTAGATCTGCTCGCCGATGCGTTTGGCGAAGGTGGGGTCAGAGTGTTTTTTGATTTCGACGCGGACGAGGGGCATGGGCAGAGACTCCGTTGGGTAGGGGACTTGTCTCACGCTAGAACATGTCGGCCAGATTGAAAGTGTGGGGTGATGAGCTCGCCGCTGTTTTTGTACGAGGCTACCTACGTTTTTCGCGGATTTTGCCTACGAATTTGGCGGATGCGTCTGCTATGCGGCTGCCGATGAACAAGAAATGATGAGACATACAGTAGCTCGGGCGGTGACTGCCAACAGCCAAGGAAGGCAAATGCTCAAGAACGATCTTGAAAATCTGGAACTCGACAGGCTGGAGAATGAGTCAAGAAAGCTTGTGGCCGAGAGGAAAAGCTATTGGCGGAGGAAAAAAAGCTTAAGAGAGAGACAAATTTATATCCGCTCGCAGTTATAGCTGGGGTGGTGACAGCAATCACCCCAGCAGCAGGTGTTTTCTTCAAGTTTTGAATGTTCGTTTCACAACCGTCCGACCCATGATCCAAAGGAAAATCCACATGAGTACCTATGATCGCAAAGCCAGAATGGAACAACTGGAACGTGAGCACGATGAGTGGGAAGAAAGAATGCGCATCAAAAACAAGGGCGATATGTACCCAATCTGGGGAATGCTAGCGTTCGGCCTGTTTTGCATGTCACTCGGATTCATGCTGGCTCGATCGATCTGATCAAATCTTCCCGCTCGTATTCCATTGAAACTTGCCGGAAAACGACATCTAACGTATCTGGAGCCGACAGCCATTTTCCCGAAAACGACAACCCGCTGATCTGCTCCGTACAACCATTCCTCAGCTAAGTCTTTGCTTCTGCTCATTTATCGCGGAGAATCGCGCCCCTGTTTCGGCCGGAGCATGTCTGTCGGTTTTTTCCGACGCGTCCTGACCGAGTGGCAAGTGACCGGAATGCGGAGATCCGACCGGATGAATGATCAGGCCAATAGCGTCGACGCACGCTATGAAGCGGCAGCACCAGCTGAACTGTCGAGCTGGAATCGCCATGACACCACGTGGATGTTGGGACTGTTCGGGACGGCCATTGGCGCCGGTACCCTGTTTTTGCCGATCAACGCGGGTCTGGGTGGCTTCTGGCCGCTGGTGATCCTCGCGCTGCTGGCCTTCCCGATGACATTCTTCGCTCACCGCGGCCTGACCCGCTTCGTGCTCTCCGGTCGCGAAGGCGCCGACATCACCGAGGTGGTCGAGCAGCATTTCGGCATCAAGGCCGGCGCGCTGATCACCCTGCTGTACTTCTTCGCCATCTTCCCGATCCTGCTGATCTACAGCGTCGGCCTGACCAACACGGTCGCCAGCTTCCTCGAACACCAACTGCACATCACGCCGCCACCGCGCGCGCTGCTGTCGTTCGTGCTGATCCTCGGCCTGCTGGCCGTGGTGCGTTGCGGCGAGCAGGCGATCGTCAAGGCGATGAGCCTGATGGTGTATCCGTTCATCGTCGCGTTGCTGTTCCTCGCGGTGTACCTGATTCCGCACTGGAATGGCGGCATTCTTACCACCGCTTCGCAAGTGCCGGCACCGTCGGCACTGCTGCACACACTGTGGCTGGCGATTCCGGTGATGGTGTTCTCGTTCAACCACTCGCCGATCATCTCGGCCTTCGCGGTGGACCAGAAGCGTCGTTACGGTGCCAATGCGGAGCAGCGCAGCTCGCAGATCCTCTGCCGCGCCCACCTGCTGATGGTGGTGATGGTGCTGTTCTTCGTCTTCAGTTGCGTGCTGACCCTGTCGCCGGAACAACTGGCCGAAGCCAAAGCGCAGAACCTGTCGATCCTGTCGTACCTGGCCAACCACTTCAGCAATCCGGCCATCGCTTTTGCGGCGCCGTTGATTGCCTTTGTGGCGATCTCCAAGTCGTTCCTCGGCCACTATATCGGTGCCAGCGAAGGCCTCAAGGGCCTGATCGTCAAGAGCGGCAAGCGTCCGGGCGCCAAAGCGCTGGATCGTATCGTGGCGGCGTTCATGCTGGTGGTGTGCTGGATCGTTGCAACCCTGAACCCGAGCATTCTCGGGATGATCGAGGCCGTCGGCGGTCCGGTGATTGCGGCGATCCTGTTCCTGATGCCGATGTACGCGATTCGTAAAGTACCGGCGATGGCGCGCTATCGCGGTCAGGCGTCGAACGTATTCGTTACCCTGGTCGGTCTGGTGGCCATTTCGGCGGTGATTTATTCGCTGACGGCGTAAGCCAAAGCGCCAGAGACTCAGCTACAGTGGCCGCTGTGCGTGATACGCACAGCGGCTTTTTTTCGTCTGGAGACAGTGGATTGTCGAGCGCGCCCCAATCAGTAGAGCCACCCAATCGCTGGCAGGACATCCTCGCCGGTCTGTCGATTGCCGGTCTGCTGTTGCCCGAAGCGGTCGCCTATTCGACCATCGCCGCACTGGCGCCCCAGGCCGGGGTGATTGCGCTGTTTGCCGGGTTGCTGTGCTATGGGTTGTTTGGCACCAGCCGCTTTGCCATTGTCTCAGCCACGTCTTCGTCAGCGGCGGTGCTGGCGGCGGCCACCGCGACCATGGCCAATGGCGACCCGCAGCTACGCGCGACGCTGGCGGTCGGGTTGGTGCTGGTCACCGGTGGGCTGTTCTTGCTGGCGGGGATCTTTCGTTTCGGCAGCGTCACTGCGTTTATCGCCAAACCGGTGCTGCGCGGCTTCGCCTTCGGCCTCGCGCTGACCATCATCCTCAAGCAGGTCGCCAGTGTGGTCGGTGTGCATCTGACCGATGCCAATCTGGTGCGCTTCGCCCCGCAACTGCTCGAACAACTGCCGCAGTGGAACTGGCCGGCGGCGGCCGTCGCAGCGGTGGCGTTGCTGCTGTTGGGACTGTTCTCGCGCTTTCCACGGGTGCCAGGCGGTTTGCTGGTGGTGGTGATCGGCATCGTCGCCGGACAATGGTTGAACCTTCCGGCGTATGGCGTGAACATGATCGGTTTGATCGACCTGAGCCTGGAGGTGCCGAGCCTGCCGGTGCTGCCGTTTGCCGACTGGCTGCGGCTGGGGGAGGTGGGGTTTGCGCTGGTGATGATTCTGTACGCCGAGTCGTACGGCTCGATCAGTTCGTTCGCCCTCAAGCACGGTGATCGTGTGACCTCCAACCGCGATCTGCTGGCGCTCGGCGCAGCGAACTTGTTGTCCGGATTGTTCCATGGCATGCCGGCGGGGGCCGGGTATTCGGCGACGTCGGCGAACGAGGCCGCTGGCGCGACTTCTCGCTGGGCCGGTGGGGTGGCGGCGCTGGTGGTGCTGGTGATCGTGCTGACGGTGCTGCCGTGGATCGCCCTGACACCGGAGCCGATTCTGGCGGCCATCGTGGTTCATGCGCTGGCGCGGGGCTTGAGTCTGCAGCCGCTGGGGCGCTATTTCGTCTGGCGCCGGGATCGGCTGCTGGTGCTGTGCGCGGTGGGGGCGGTGCTGGTACTGGGCATTCTCGACGGCTTGCTGGTGTCGGTGGCCATCAGCGTGTTGCTGATGCTCAAACAGATGTCGGCGGCGGACATTCAGGTGCTCGGTCGGATCGACGGCGGGCATGATTTTGTCGATCTGCAGCGTCACCCAACGGCGGTGACTGAGTCGGGAGTGCTGATTGTGCGGCCCAGTGAGGCGTTGTTCTTTGCTAACGTCGAGCGAGTTCTTGGTGCAGCTTTGCACTTGATTCGTCATTCGGACGTGGCGCTGCACACGGTGATTCTCAGTCTGGAGGAAACCCCGGATCTGGACGGCACCAGCATTGAGGCGATCCAGGAGTTCTTCCTGCGGGTGCATCAGGAGGGCAAGCGCCTGATTCTGGCGCGACTCAAGCATGAGGCGCTGGCCGTGTTGGAGGCGTTGCCGGAGGTAACGGCCAACGGGGTGATACTCAGCGGGCTGAGCGTCGATGGTGCGGTGCAGCAGGCCTTGAAGCCTGCTCCCACAGGTCCCCAGACATAAAAAAACGCCGCGCATCTCACGATGGGCGGCGTTTTCTATTGCTTTGTAACGTTAGGCTTGAACGACTGGAATCTTGGCGTTCGCAGCAGCTTCACGGAACTCGGCGATCTGGTCGAAGGACAGGTAGCGGTAGACATCGGCCGCCATGCTGTCGATCTTGCCAGCGTATTCCATGTACTCCTCGACGGTCGGCAGGCGACCCAGGATCGAAGCCACGGACGCCAGCTCGGCCGAAGCCAGGTAGACGTTCGCGCCGTCGCCCAGACGGTTCGGGAAGTTACGGGTCGAAGTCGAGACCACGGTGCTGTTCGGCTCAACGCGTGCCTGGTTACCCATGCACAGCGAGCAGCCTGGCATTTCCATGCGTGCGCCGGCCTTGCCGTAGATGCCGTAGTAGCCTTCTTCGGTCAGTTGGTGAGCGTCCATCTTGGTCGGCGGCGACAGCCACAGACGGGTAGGCAGCTGACCCTTGACCTGATCCAGCAGTTTACCGGCAGCGCGGAAGTGACCGATGTTGGTCATGCACGAACCGATGAACACTTCGTCGATCTTCTCGCCAGCCACGCTGGACAGCAGACGGGCGTCGTCCGGATCGTTCGGCGCGCACAGTACCGGCTCGTTGATGTCGGCCAGATCGATTTCGATGACTTCGGCGTATTCGGCGTCGGCATCGGCTTCCATCAGCTCAGGGTTGGCGATCCAGGCTTCCATCGCTTGCGCGCGACGTTCCAGGGTACGCGCATCGCCGTAGCCTTCGCCGATCATCCAGCGCAGCAGGGTGATGTTGGACTGCAGGTACTCGGTGATCGACTCTTTCGACAGCTTGATGGTGCAACCGGCAGCCGAACGTTCGGCCGAGGCGTCGGACAGTTCGAACGCCTGTTCCAGGGTTAGACCTTCCAGGCCTTCGATCTCCAGGATGCGGCCGGAGAAGGCGTTTTTCTTGCCTTTCTTCTCGACGGTCAGCAGACCGTTCTGGATGGCGAAGTAAGGAATGGCATGAACCAGGTCACGCAGGGTGATGCCAGGTTTCATTTTGCCTTTGAAGCGCACCAGGATCGATTCCGGCATGTCCAGCGGCATGACGCCGGTGGCAGCGGCGAACGCGACCAGACCGGAACCGGCCGGGAACGAGATGCCCATCGGGAAGCGGGTGTGCGAGTCACCACCGGTACCTACGGTGTCCGGCAGCAGCATGCGGTTCAGCCACGAGTGGATGATGCCATCGCCCGGACGCAGGGAAACGCCGCCGCGGGTCATGATGAAGTCAGGCAGGGTGTGGTGGGTGGTCACGTCGATCGGCTTCGGATACGCCGCGGTGTGGCAGAAGGACTGCATCACCAGGTCAGCGGAGAAGCCCAGGCACGCCAGGTCTTTCAGTTCGTCACGGGTCATCGGACCGGTGGTGTCCTGAGAGCCGACGGTGGTCATTTTCGGTTCGCAGTAGGTGCCAGGACGAACGCCTTTGCCTTCTGCCAGACCGCACGCCTTGCCGACCATTTTCTGCGCCAGGGTGAAGCCCTTGGTGCTTTCAGCCGGTGCTTCCGGCTTCTTGAACAGATCGAATGCCGGCAGACCCAGTTCGGCACGAGCCTTCTCGGTCAGGCCACGGCCGATGATCAGCGGAATACGACCGCCGGCACGGACTTCGTCCAGCAGCACAGGGGTCTTCATTTCGAAGGTGGTGATGACTTCGTCGGTACCGTGCTTGCAGACTTTGCCAGCGTGCGGGTACAGGTCGATCACGTCGCCCATGTTCATGTTCGACACGTCGAACTCGATTGGCAGTGCGCCGGCATCTTCCATGGTGTTGTAGAAGATCGGAGCGATTTTGCTGCCGAAGCAGAAACCGCCAGCGCGCTTGTTCGGCACGTAAGGGATGTCGTCGCCGAAGAACCACAGCACCGAGTTGGTTGCCGATTTACGCGAGGAACCGGTACCGACCACGTCACCGACGTAGGCGATCGGGAAGCCTTGACCGCGCATTTCTTCGATCTGCTTCATCGGGCCGGTCTTGCCTTGCTCGTCCGGAACGATGCCGTCACGGGCCATTTTCAGCATGGCCAGGGCGTGCAGCGGGATGTCAGGACGCGACCAGGCGTCTGGTGCCGGGGACAGGTCGTCGGTGTTGGTTTCGCCGGTGACCTTGAACACGCGCAGGCTGATCTTGTCGGCCAGGACAGGGCGTTTCTTGAACCACTCGCCATCAGCCCAGGATTGCAGCACGGCTTTGGCGTGAACGTTGCCGTTCTTGGCTTTTTCAGCCACGTCGTGGAAGGCATCGAACATCAGCAGGGTGTGCTTGAGTTCTTCGGCAGCCACTGGCGCCAGCTCGGCGTTGTCCAGCAACTCAACGAGGGTCACGATGTTGTAGCCGCCCTGCATGGTGCCGAGCAGTTCTACAGCGCGCTTCTTGTCCAGCAGAGGGGAGGTGACTTCGCCTTTGGCCAGGGCCGACAGGAAACCGGCTTTGACGTAAGCGGCTTCGTCCACTCCTGGTGGTACGCGATTGGTGATCAGGTCAACGAGGAAAGCTTCTTCGCCAGCCGGAGGATTCTTCAGCAGCTCGACCAGGCCTGCAGTTTGTTCGGCGTTAAGCGGCTGGGGAACGATACCCAGGGCTGCACGCTCTTCGATATGTTTGCGGTAGGCTTCAAGCACAGTTATTACCCTCATCAGTGGTCCCAAATGGGTGTCCGGGACGCTCATCCCGAAATTGCCGTACTCATGCACCGCACGACGTTGTGGGTCGTTTGGCCAGAATTACCGGCAATTCCTTACAGAAGCTGCTTTCAAAGTTTTACGCCTGCAGAACGGGGAGCTGATGAGGGTTGGCGTTGGGCTTTTCCCCGCTGGAAAAACCCTTCGCCAACACCGCTCTGAAGGAACGACTGTGCTCGTGACGCTTTGAAAACAGCTTCTAACGGACATTGGCGCCTTAAAAGGCTGGCTGATTCTACGGCAAAAAAAATTTAAAGGTAAGTCGCGCTCTATTGGACTTTGGTGGCGTTGTGCGCGGGCGAGGCAAACCGCGAGCCAGCGCTTGCCCCTGACGTTTGAGGGGTGATCAATGCCCGACAAAGGGCTAACATGCCGGCCTGTTCCGCGTTTCAGTGTTTTGCCAATTTATGCCCAATCAGACCATCAAGACCCCCTGCGTCGGCCTCTGCTCCACTGTTTACGGAGATCTGGTGTGCCGTGGCTGCAAGCGTTTCCACCACGAAGTGATCCACTGGAATGGTTACGGCGAGGAGGAAAAGCGTGCGGTGTGGTTGCGTCTGGAGCAATTGCTGTCACAAGTGATGGCGAGCAAGGTCGAGATCTTCGATCCAGCGCGGCTGCGCCAACAGCTGGAGCAGCGCAAGATCCGCTTTGTGCCGCATCAGTCGGAATATTGCTGGGCCTATCAGCTGATTGCGCGCGGGGCGCGGGTGATCATTAATCTGGAAGCCTATGGGATGGTGTTGCTGCCGGAGTTCCGCGACTGGAACCTGCCGGAGTTGCGCGATGCCATTGATCGGGAATTCTTCCTGCTGTCGGAAGCGCATTATCAGCGCTACATCGCCCCGGGCTTCCTGAAAGACGCCTTCGGCGCCTAGAAGCTTCGCGAGCAGGCTCGCTCCCACAATGATCGCAGTGGAATGCAAATATTGTGGGAGCTGGCTTGCCAGCGATGAAGTCGGTGCATCCAATATCGATGTTGACTGACCCACCGCTATCGCTGGCAAGCCAGCTCCCACAGGGATATGCATTCCAACCGTGGGAGCGAGCCTGCTCGCGAAGGCGCCGGTTCAGGCACCGTAATCCTCAGTGCTTCACCGCCAACTCCACCAGATGATCCTCAACCTCCTGCGGCTTGAGCACCAGCACGTCGCTTTCCAGCGCATCCAGCACCACCTCAGCGGTATTGCCGATCAACGCGCCCGACAACCCGGTGCGCGCCACGGTGCCGATCACGGTCACCGCCGCCTGCAGCTTGTGCGCCATGAACGGAATCAGCACATCCGCCGGGCCTTCCTCGATGTGCAGGTGTTCGTCGTCCACATCGAACTCGGCCTGAAACGCCTTGCACTGTTCGCGGTATTTCGCCTCGATGGTTTCCTTGAGTTGAAAGGTCGGATCCGCTGCCGAGAGCATGGGTGACGGATGCGCCGTGATCACATGCAGATGCGCCTTGGCGAGGCTGGCAATGTCGTAGCCGTGATCAATGATCGTAGTGTGCAAATGCCGGTGTTCGCCATCGGCATTGCCCACGTCCACGGCCGCAAGAATCACCCGGTCTTTCCAGGAAGTGGATGTTTTTACCAATAGCACCGGGGTCGGGCAGTGCCGCAGCAGTTTCCAGTCCGCCGGCGTCAGCAGGGCCTTTTTCAGCGCACTGTCGGGATAGTGCTGCTTGATCACCAGCCCGCAGCCTTCGGCCTGCTGCACATCGATGATGGTTTCGTGCAGGCTCTCGTTCCACGCCTGTTCGGTGGTCGCGCTGTAGCCATCCGCCAGCAGCGCGGCTTTGAGCACGCCGAGCATGCCGGCGTGGTCGTGCTTGCGGTCGCACACCAGCAGGTGCAGATGGGCCTGGGTCACGCCGGCGATCAGCTTGGCGCGCTTGAGCGCCAGGCTTTCCGAATGTTCGGGTTCGATGACCACCAGAATGCTGCGAATGGCTTGCATGAGCGGAGTCTCCAGCAAAGAAAAGGCACGGCGTTGCACAACTATAGTTGCTGCTCATGCGCCTGCGACTTGATACATATCAACGCCTGCGACTGGTGGTCTGCGGGCAGGCCGGTATAATCGGCGGCCTTTGCTCGTACACCTTTTACCGTGAGCCCCATGATCCTTCCCGAAATCCACGAATTCCTTGGCTGCCGCACGCCCGACGCCTGGGTCCAGGCGGCACTGGCCGATCAGGAAACCCTGCTGATCGACCACAAGAACTGCGAGTTCAAGGCCGCCAGCACCGCGCTGAGCCTGATTGCCAAGTACCATTCCCACGTCGACCTGATCAATATGATGTCGCGTCTGGCCCGGGAAGAACTGGTGCACCACGAACAAGTCATGCGCCTCATGAAACGCCGCAAGATCGAGCTGCGCCAGTTGCACGCCGGGCGTTACGCCTCGGGCCTGCGCAAAGTGGTGCGCAGCCATGAGCCGGTGAAACTGGTGGATACCCTGGTGGTCGGCGCATTTATCGAAGCGCGCAGTTGCGAGCGTTTCGAAGCGCTGGTGCCGCATCTGGACGAAGAACTCGGCAAGTTCTATTTCGGCCTGCTGAAAAGCGAGGCGCGGCACTTCCAGGGTTATCTGAAACTGGCTTACCAGTACGGCGACGCGAAGGACATCGCTCAGGTGATCGACAAGGTGCGTGCTGCCGAGCAGGAGCTGATCGAGTCGCCGGATGAAGAATTCCGCTTTCACAGTGGTGTGCCGGCCGCGGCCTGAAACACAAACTGTTAAAAACTCTTAAGAGTATGAAATATCACCGAAAACCGGCCCCTGCGGCCGGTTTTTGCTGCCCGAAACAACGCCTCTCCGACGAATCCCGCCATACTGTCGCCCACTTCACACATGGGTTGGCAGACGGTCGTTATGGATAACCTGGGTTTTGGCAAAGTCCTGCTGGTCGAAGACGATGAGCGTCTGGCCACGTTGATTGCGCACTTTCTCGAACAACATGGCTACGAGGTGCGCGCGGTGCATCGCGGTGATCTGGCAGTGGCCGCGTTCCTCGAGTTCCAGCCCAAAGTGGTGGTGCTCGACCTGATGCTGCCGGGGCAGAGCGGCCTGCACGTGTGCCGGGAAATCCGCAGCGTGTCGGACACGCCAATTGTCATCCTTACCGCCAAGGAAGACGACCTCGACCATATTCTCGGCCTGGAATCCGGCGCCGACGACTACGTGATCAAACCGATCAAACCGCCGGTACTGCTCGCTCGGCTGCGCGCCTTGCAGCGGCGGCAGATGCCGGAAGCTGGCGTGGTCAGTGCGCTGGAGTTCGGGGGCTTGAGCATCGATCGCAGCTGTCGCGAAGTGCGTCTGGCCGGCGAGATCATCGAAATGACCACCATGGAATTCGAGCTGCTGTGGTTGCTGGCCAGCGCCGCGGGCAAGACCTTGTCCCGCGATGACATTCTTAACCGCATGCGCGGCATCGCCTTCGACGGGCTCAATCGCAGCGTCGACGTGTACATCAGCAAGTTGCGCAACAAACTCAAGGACAATCCCCGCGAACCGGTGTGCATCAAGACCGTGTGGGGCAAGGGGTATCTGTTCAATCCGTTCGCGTGGGAGCTGTAGATGCTGCGGTTATTCCTCGGGCTGTTTCTGGTGATGACGGTGGGCCTGGTCCTGGCGTTGCAGACTGTCGAGCGTACGTTCGATGCCTTGCTCGACTATCAGATGCAGGACTACAACCGCGAGGCGGTGCGTGGTCAGGCCTGGACGCTGGGGGAGTTGCTGCGCAACCTCGACGGCCCGGCCCGTGAAAAACAACTGCAGGCTCTGCGCCCGCACTATGGCCTGGGGTTGACCTTGGTCGACGCCGATCAACTGGCGCTCAGCGACGAGGAAAAAGCCGAGCTTGCTCAAGGCTTGCTGGTGATCCGCGACAAATACACCCAATACATTTCAGCCATCGACGGCGGCTCGCAACTGCTCAGCATTCGCTTGCCCGCCGAACCCAGCCTGATGCCGTTCTACATTGCCGGTGCCTACTTGATGATCGCCGTGCTGATCGGCTGTGTGTTGTTTTTCTGGGTGCGTCCGCACTGGCGCGATCTGGAAAAACTCCGTCTGGCCGCCGAGCGCTTTGGCGACAACGACCTGTCGGTGCGCATTCAACTGTCCAAGCGCTCGAACATTCGCGATCTGGCTGAACACTTCAACCTGATGGCGGCGCGCATCGAGAGCCTGATCGCCAATCAACGCGAACTGACCAACGCGGTGTCCCACGAGCTGCGCACGCCGATTGCGCGATTGTCGTTCGAACTCGACCAGCTCAAGCAGCAACCGGAAGCCAGCCAGAACCGCGAACTGATCGCCGACATGTACGCCGACCTTGGCGAGCTGGAAGAAATGGTCTCCGAGCTGCTGACCTACGCCAGCCTCGAACGTGGCGCGACGGTGATCAAGTGCGAAAACATTCAAGCGGCCAACTGGCTCGACAGCGTGGTCGGCAGCGTGGCGCTGGAGGCGGAAGCGGCGGGGGTGCAGTTGCTGATTGGTGACTGCCTGCTCGACACCGTACGCATCGAGCCGCGCTTTATGGCGCGGGCGGTGATCAATCTGCTGCGCAACGCCATTCGTTATGCCGAGCGCCGTGTCGAAGTGACGCTGGTGCGCAGCGGCGATTACTACGAAGTGCGGGTCAACGACGACGGTCCGGGTGTGCCGGTGGAAGGACGGGAGAAAATCTTCGAGCCGTTCTCGCGGCTGGATGCCAGTCGCGATCGGCGTACCGGCGGTTTCGGCCTGGGTCTGGCGCTGGTGCGGCGGGTGTCGCAGTCTCATGGCGGGCAGGTCGAGGTCGGGGAATCGGTGTGGGGTGGGGCGTCGTTCCGGATGACCTGGGCGCATCTGGACTGATTTGTGTAGACAGGTTGGGCCCTATCGCGAGCAGGCTCACTCCTACATTTGGAATGCATTCCCTTGTAGGAGTGAGCCTGCTCGCGATAGAGCCATCAATCACAACACAAGCCCCTGCTCATTTGACCAACCCCAACCGCTCATGCCACTGCGCAATCGACTCCTCGGGATACACCGCAAACTGCTTGTCCTTGGGCTTCGCATCCACCTCGACCCAGGGCGCCTTCGACCCCAGCATCAAATGTGTGTGCTCCGGCGGCACCGGCAACGGGGTATCGATGGCCGAGGCGAATGGATGAATCAACTCCGGCCATTCCGGGCTGAACAGCCACAAGCCGCTGCCGCACTGTGAGCAGAAATGCCGCTCGGCGGTGCTGCGATGGGCACGTTTTTCACCTGCTTCCTTCATCTTCGCGTGGTAGATGCTGATGTGCTTGCGCCCCTGAACCTTGAGGCTGGCCGCATCGCCACCGAGGTTGATCGCGTAACCGCCACCGCCTTGAGTCTTGCGGCAGATCGAGCAGTAGCAGCGTTGATAGGGGTAGGGATGGGCGCTGGTCAGGCTGAAAGTGACGGCGCCGCAATGGCAGGAGCCTTCGAGGTGCATGAGGGGCCTCCGGTTGGCTGAAGGGGTGCGGTTGAGCCTAGAAGATTTGTGGCGATCATGCAGACGCTTTCGCGAGCAGGCTCGCTCCCATAGGGGAGCGCGTTCGAGAATGTGGGAGCGAGCCTGCTCGCGAAGAACGATAACTCGGTCGCACTGGACGCCCACCGCCAGCCCGGTCAGCATGTCCCAAAAAAAGGCACCCCAACCCATGCGAAGACTCCCCTCACTGGCCGCCTTGCGAACCTTCGAATGCGCCGCCCGCCACGCGCATTTCGGCCGGGCTGCCGCCGAGTTGTGCGTCACCGACAGCGCGGTCAGCCACCAGATCCGTCAGCTCGAAGAGCAGCTCGGCGTCTCGCTGTTCATTCGCGAAGGCCGGCAGATCCGCCCGACCATCGCCGCCGGACGCCTGATGCAGAGCCTGCAGCAGGCCTTCGAACTGATCGGCGAGGCCTGTGATGAACTGCGCGATCCTTCCTCGCTGGCGGTGTTGCGCCTGGCGGTTACCGCCGAGCTGGCGCAAAAGTGGCTGATGAACCGCCTCACCGATTTCTACGCGCGCTATCCGCACATCACCCTGCATCTCTACGAACAGCCGATCGACGCCAGCGCGCCGGGCGAAGACATTGACCTGGCGATCACCTACGGCACCGGCCCGGTGGACAGCAGCGCCTACTTCGTACGGCCGTTGCCTGCGCTGCAATTCTTCCCGGTATGCAGCCCGGGGCTGTTCAATCAGGGCAGTCTGAAATCCCCGAAAGACCTGGCGCGCCACTGCCTGCTGCACGACGATCAGGACGGCAAGACCTGGACCGCCTGGCTCACCAGTCACGCCGGCGATCTGCGCCCGCAGCGCCAGTTGTATTTCGCCCATGCCGGTCTGGCGCTGGAAGCGGCGGCGCAGGGGCAGGGCGTGGCGATGGGCGACAACCTCACCGCGCAGGAGGACTTGCTGAGCGGGCGGCTGGTGCGGCCATTCACCTCGAGCATGACCGCGCTCGGCCAGTACGCGCTGGTCTGCGAACGGCTGCGCCTGGAGCGGCCGGCGGTGGCGCAGATGCTTGAATGGTTCAACGATCAACTGGCCGATTGATGAGTTGAATTCAACTGTTCCGCAATATTCATCGTTGGCGGGCCAGCCGTCCGCGACCGTAGCCTGTGGTCATTCCCAACCCCAAGACGAGGTTTGACCATGGCACGTTTGCTCGACTCCACCCCCAAGCGCGACGGCTTCCGTCTGCCCGGCGAATTCGAAGCCAAGTCCGGCTGCTGGCTCGGCTGGCCGGAGCGCACCGACGTGTGGCGCAACGGCGCGAAACCGGCGCAGAAAGTCTGGGTGCAGATCGTCACCGCCATCTCCCACAGCGAACCGGTCACCGTCTGCGCCTCCGCCGCGCAATTCGCCACCGCCCGCCGCCAGTTGCCGCCGCAAGTGCGCGTGGTCGAGATGACCTGCAACGACACCTGGTTCCGCGACAGCGGTCCGTGCTTCGTGGTCAACGACCAGAGCGGCGAAGTGCGCGGCGTCGACTTCGAGTTCAACGCCTACGGTGGGCTCGACGGCGGTTTGTACTACCCGTGGGACAAGGACGACCAGATCGCCAGCAAGATCCTCGAAATCGAACGCTTCGACCGTTACCGCGCACCGCTGATTGCCGAACTCGGCGGCATCCAGAGCGATGGTCAGGGCAGCATCCTCACCACCGAACAGTGCCTGCTCAACCGCAATCGCAACCAGCATCTGGGCAAGGACGAAGTAACCCGGCGCCTGACCGATTACCTCGGCGCCGAACAAGTGATCTGGCTGCCACGCGGCTGCAAGTTCGACGAAACCGATGGCCATGTCGATGACCTCGCCTGCTTCGTCCGCCCCGGCGAAGTGGTGCTGCAATGGACCGACAACCGCGACGATCCGCAGTGGGAAATCTATCAAGAGGCCTACGACATCCTGCGCAGCACCCGCGACAGCCGTGGCCGCGAGTTGATCGTGCACAAGCTGCCGCAACCGGACGTGCTGGAGTGGACCGCCGAAGAAGCCGAAGGCCTCGATCAGCAGGACAGTACCCACACCCGTCAGGCCGGCACCCGAATCTGCGCGTCGTATATCAACTACTACGCCGGCAACAGCTCGATCGTGGTGCCGCTGTTCGGTGATCGCAACGATCAGGTGGCGCTGGCGACCCTCGCCGAACTGTTCCCGCAGCACAAGATTGTCGGCATCGAGAATTCCCGGGAAATCCTCCTCGGTGGCGGCAACGTCGCGTGCATCACCATGCCGCAATACGCCGGCCAGAAAAAAGGAGCCTGACCATGGGCCTGCACAAACTGAGTAAAGCGTTATTGCTGGTGCTTGCACCCCTGTGTGTGCAGGCTGCCGAAACGGCGAAACCGGTGGTCAATCTGTACATCTGGGGCGAGTACCTGGCCCCGGATACCCTGAAGAATTTCGAGGCGAAAACCGGGATTCAGGTGGTCGCCGATCACTTCGATTCGCTGGAAACCGTAGAGACCAAACTGCTCACCGGGCGCAGCGGGTATGACCTGGTACTGACCGCCGGGCAACACCTGTCGCGAGCCATCGAGAGCGGTGCGATCCAGCCGCTGGACAAGGCGCGGGTGCCGCACTTTGCCGGGGTTGGCGAGGAGTTCCGCCAGCACATGGCGGTGTTCGATCCGGGCAACCGTTACGCCGGGATTTATGCCTGGGGTACCACCGGCGTGGGTTATCAGGAACAGGCGATCAAGCGGCGTCTGCCAAACGCGCCGACCGACAGTTGGGCGATGCTGTTCGACCCGGCGGTGGTGGCGAAATTTGCCGACTGTGGCGTGAGTCTGCTCAACGATCCGAACGAAGTGTTCGCGGCGGTCATGAAGTACCTGGGCCTGGACATCAACCGCCAGAACCTCGATGACTTGAAACTCGCCGAGCAGCAACTGGCGAAGATCCGCCCGTACATTCGCTACTTCGACAACGATCTGAACATTAGCGACCTGGCCAACGGCAACACCTGCGTGGCGATGTCGTGGAATGGCAACGTGGCGATTGCGGCGGGGCAGGCGCAAGCGGCGAGCAAACCGTTCCAGCTCAGTTACCGCATCCCCAAAGAAGGCACGTTGATCTGGTTTGACGCCATGGTCATTCCCAAGGATGCGCCGCATCCACAGGCCGGGCTGGCATTGATGGATTATCTGATGACGCCTGAGGTGATCGCGCCGATCACCGACACCATCCACTACGCCAATGCGATCACGGCGGCGGATAGTCTGGTGGATGCGTCGATCCGTAATGATCCGGGGACGTACCCGTCGGAGGCGGTGCGGGCTTCGCTGTACAGCAAGAATGACAATGGCAAGGCGTTCAATCGGGCTTTGATTCGGGCGTTCAGCAAGTTGAAGTCAGGTCTTTGATTTGAGGTTGAGTCGACGGGCGCCTTCGCGAGCAAGCCCGCTCCCACATTTTGAAATGCGTTCCTCTGTGGGAGCGGGCTTGCTCGCGAAGAACGATAACGCGGTCTAGACCTTGGCAACGCGCCACAAATACCAAGCTGCCACCGTCCGATACGGACTCCACGCCAAGCCGATCTCGATCATCTGCCTGCGCGTCGGCTGTACCTCCAGCGCCTTCAATCGGCGATAGCCCTCGCGCACGCCAAAATCATCCGCCGGCAGAATATCCATGCGCTCCAGGCTGTAAATCAGCAGCATCTCCACGGTCCAGCGGCCAACCCCGCGCAGGCTGACCAGGCGTTCGATCAGCGCTTCATCCTCCATTGCCAGCGCGGTGGGATAATCCGGCACTACACCGTCCAGCGTTGCCTGGGCGATGCCCTGAATGGTCGCAATCTTGCCCGCCGAAAAACCGCAGCCGCGCAGTTGATCGAAGTCGGTCGCGAGAATCTGTTCAGGCCGGGGAAACGTCTGCCCCGGAAACAGCGCCACCAGACGCCCGACAATTGCATCCCCAGCCTTGGCGTGCAGTTGCTGATAAGCAATTGCCCGCACCAGCGATTCGTAAGGGTCACGCGCCGGGTGCGGTTGATGCAGGCACTGGCCGACGGCTGCAACGTGGCGCTGCCAGTCCTCGTCGAGCGCGGCCAGAAATTCGCTGGCCGCCTGATAACGATCCGGCATGCTATTTCAGCAGTCCGTTGACTTCGCCGTAGGTCAGCGCCTTCAGATCATGGGTGTCGAGCTTGCCGCTGGCGAGGAAGCTTTTCACCAGCGAGCCCATTGCGCCGTAGAGGAACTCGGCGATCCCGGACCCGGCGCTCAAGCGCCGCACGCCCAGAGCTTGCAGCTCGGTCGGCGACGGCAGGCAGGCGAAGCCGAGCACGTTCACCGGCAGTGACGTGCCCTTGCAGATTGCCTCGATTTCATAAGCGGCGGTCACGCCAGCGGCAAACAAACCATCGGCTCCGGCCGCCTGATACAACCTCGAACGGCGCAGGGTTTCGGCGACGCGATCCTCGGCCGGGACCAGACCCTTGAGGTAGACGTCAGTGCGCGCGTTGATGAACAGCTTCACATCACGTTTGCGGGCGACTTCTCGCGCCACTTCGATCTTGCGCGCCAACAGCTCCGGGGCGCCGCTGCCGTCCTCGATATTGATCCCGACCGCACCGGCGGCAAGCACCGCGTCGACCACTTCGGCCACACGGCCAAGGTCATCGGAATAACCCGCCTCGATGTCCACGCTCAGCGGCACCTGGATCACCCGCGCGATGGATTCCACGGTTGAAATCAGCCGTTCGAGGGGCAGGGTGTTGCCGTCTGGATAGCCATGCGCCCAAGCGACTGCCGCGCTGCTGGTGGCGACCGCTTTACCGCCTGCATGCTCGACCAGTCGCGCGCCAGTGGCGTCGGCGACGTTGGTCAGGATCAGCAGACCTTCCTGGTGTAACTGGTGGAACCGAGTGTCGAGCGCGTTCATCGAAATCCCTTCTTGTAAGTGGAGCGAAGTGTCAGAAAGCCAGTGGTTGCGTGAGCTGCACCGCAGCGTTTTCCAGCCTCAGCAGAAACGCCTTGCGCGGCTGTCCACCACCATAGCCGGTCAGCGTACCGTCCGCACCGATCACCCGATGGCACGGAACCACGATCGACAGCCGATTGTGCCCATTGGCCAAACCTACCGCGCGACTGGCGCCGGGTTTGCCCAGGCGTGAGGCGATGGCGCCGTAGGTGCTGGTCTGGCCATAAGGAATTTGCAGCAGTTGCTCCCAGACTTGCCGGTCGAACGCGCTGCCGGGCAGGTGCAGCGGGACGCTGAACAGAGTGCGGGTCCCGGCAAAATATTCGTTGAGTTGCTCTTCGATCTGCCGCAAATGCGCGTTGTGTCCCGGTGCGACCACGTAGCCATGGCGGGCCTGCAGTTCCTCGACCTCGCGGGTCAGCGCCGGGCGATCGAGAAACTCCAGCAACACCAGTCCGCGACGTTCGGCCATCGCGATCATCGGCCCCAGCGGCGTGGTCAGGCGGGTGAACAGCAGCGGTTCACTGTGGGCCGCACGACCCGGGGTGATGTGGAACGACTTCTGGAACGCATCGCGAAAACCGCTGAGCGATTCATAGCCTGAGTCGAACGCCGCATGGTCAATCGAGGTGCCTTGGCGAATCCCGCCCAGCGCCATACCGAGCCGGCGCGTGCGCAGCCACGCATGAAAGGTCATGCCGAAATGCTGCTTGAACCAGCGCCGCAGCTTCAGCGGTTCGATGCCTTCGGCCAGCAGTTGCGCATCGCTCCAGCGCATTTCCGGGTCGGCATCGACGGCGGTGAGCAGGCGCTGCACCCAGTCGGGGGCGATGGCGGCAGCGTCCAGCGGCTTGCAGCGCAGGCAGGCGCGATAACCGGCGCTCAAGCACTCATCGGCATGGGCGAAGAATTCGACGTTCTCCGGTTTCGGCTTGCGCGCCGTGCAGCTGGGGCGGCAGAAGATCCCGGTGGTTTTCACGGCCGTGAAGAACACCCCTTCGTAGGCGGTGTCGCGTTCGAGCATGGCGCGAACCATCTCGGCGTGGGGCGGCAGCAGTGCGGTTTGTATGTTCATGGCCTGAGCTTAAATCCAGGATTTCGATGGCTCCACCGAAAAATCGACAGTGAATTTTTTCGATTCTGCACCACAATCAGCGGATCGCCGATTCGCTGGAGCCAACCATGCCACCGTTCATCATTCAACACATCGATCACATCGTCCTGCGTGTCGCCGATCTGCAACGCAGTATCGATTTCTACCGCCAGGTCTTCGGCGCCGAGGTGGTCAGGCACAACGAACCATTGGGTCTGGTGCACCTGCGCGCCGGCACCTCGATGATCGACCTCGTCGACTTGCAAGGCGAACTCGGCAAAAAGGGTGGCGGGGCGGCCGGTACCGAGCGGCGCAACGTCGATCACTTCTGCCTGCGCATCGAGCCGTTCGATGAGCCGGCGCTCCTCAGCCACCTGCAGTCCTGCGGCCTGAGCGTTGAAAAAGCCGCCCGACGTTTCGGCGCTGAGGGCTACGGCCTGTCGCTGTATTGCTTCGACCCGGACGGCAATCAGGTCGAGCTCAAAGGGCCGTCCGAAACTTAAGCCCGTTTCGCCAGCAACAACACCGAAGCCGCCGCCGACAGCAGCCCCGCGCAGCAACGGTTGAAGATCCGTTTGCCGCGCGGCTCGGCGAACCAGCGGCGCATGTGCAGGCCCATCCACGCATAGGCGCCGATGGCAATCCATTCCAGCAGCAGAAACAGCGCGCCGAGCACCGCGAATTGCGCCGGCACCGGGCGGCTCGGATCAACGAATTGCGGCAGAAACGCGGTGAACAACAGGATCGCTTTCGGGTTGCCCGCCGCCACCAGAAACTCCTGACGCGCCAGCCGCCAGAACCCCACCGACGCTCCGGCGACCTGCTGCTCGGCCTCGGGGTTGGCGCGCCAGAGTTGCCAGGCCAGGTACAGCAGGTACGCCGCGCCAATGATCTTGATCGCATGGAACAGCCATTCCGAGGTCTGCAGCACCACCGACAATCCCGCGCCGGCGAGGGCAATCATTGCGGCGAATGCAACGATTCGCCCGATACCGGCGGCGCAGGCCCGACGATAGCCGTAGCGGGTGGCATTGCTCACCGACAGCAGGTTGTTCGGGCCGGGGGCCATGTTCAAAGCAAAACAGGCCGGGAGAAACAGCGAAAGCGTGGCGAGATCCATGGGCTTGGGCTCCGGAAGCGATGACGCTTTTTTATCACAGGCTGCGGGCGCGTTGACCCGTACAGTCATGCGGTGCTGTCGCGGTACAGCCTTGGCAGCCTCTTTGATCGAGTCGAACTTTTCTGATTCTCCAGAACTCTGAAAGGTCTGAAGGCGATGGTTTCGTCAGAAAAATCTGTGCGCCAAGTCAGAAAAAGGCGTTTGCCGTGTAATATCCTTCCAAAGCTGCAAACACCCTGCCGGCCCCGAAGCGGCCCCACCAAGAGCGATCTACATGCAAGCAAAGGCCCGTGAAGTTTATGTGCCACCGGTGCTGCAAGATCTGCGAGCCGGCACTGCCGAACTGCACATCGCACTGGAAAAACGTCTTCCTTTTTTCTCCGATACCCTCGATTCCAACGCTTTTGTACGGCTGATGCAGGCCTACTACGGCTTTTATCGACCGCTGGAAAGCGCATTGCTCGACAGCGGCGTGATGCCGGTCGATTTCGATCTTGCGCCACGTCTCAAGGCGCGAACCCTGCTCAACGATCTGCAGGCGCTGGGCCTGACGGCCGAGGCCATCGCCCGCTTGCCAGTGTGTCAGTCGTTGCCCGTGATCGACTCCAGCGCTGCCTGCCTGGGGGTGATGTACGTGCTGGAAGGGGCAACCCTCGGCGGGCAGATCCTGCGTCGCGAAATCGCCTCGCGGTTGAGCCTGAACGCCGACAACGGTGCGGCATTCCTCGACGTTTACGGCGCTGCCACAGGCCGCCGCTGGCGCGATTTCATTGATTACCTGGGCAGTCGATCGCTGGATGCGGGCGAACGTGAAGCCGTGGTTGCGGCAGCCCAAACCACATTCAGCTGTTTCGAGCGCTGGCTCGAAAGCCGGGAGGTACTGGCATGAACCCGCAAGACCAAGAAGCCTTTGAAGAACTGCTGGCCAACTGTGCCGACGAACCGATCCGCTTTCCCGGGGCAATCCAGCCCCACGGCCTGTTGCTGACTCTGAGCGAGCCGGCGCTGGACATCATTCAGATCAGCGCCAACGTCGAGACCCTGCTGGCACGCCCGGCGCAAGAACTGATCGGCCAGCCACTGCACGAATTGCTGGGTGAGACGCACGCGGCGGCCGTGCGCGAGGCGTTGCAACAACCGGTATTTGCCGATGCCGGACCGCTGCACTTTCGCCTCAACGGCACCGCGTTCGAAGGTCTGCTGCACCGTCATCAAGGCGTGTTGATTCTGGAACTGGAAATCCACGTCGAGAACTTCCAGCCGCGCAACGTCGCCGGCAACCAGACCCATCTGGGGCGCATGCTCCAGCGACTGCAAGCGGCCACTTCGCTGCAGGCGCTGTACGACATCAGCGTCAAGGAAATCCAGGCCATGACCGGTTACGATCGGGTGCTGATCTACCGCTTCGAGGAGGAGGGCCACGGTCAGGTGATCGCCGAGGCGTCCGACCCGTCAATGGAAGTGTTTAACGGCCTGTTTTTCCCGGCCTCGGACATCCCCGAGCAGGCGCGCGAGCTGTACCGCACCAACTGGCTGCGGATCATCCCGAATGCCGATTACCAGCCGGTGCCGCTGGTGCCCAAGTTGCGCCCGGACACCCAGACCCCGCTGGACCTGAGTTTTGCCACTCTGCGCAGCGTCTCGCCGATTCATTGCCAGTACATGAAGAACATGGGCGTGCTGTCGTCGATGAGCATCTCGCTGCTCAAGGGCGACAAACTCTGGGGCCTGATCAGCTGCGGCAACCGCCAGCCGCTGCACGTGCCGCATGAACTGCGCAGCGCGTGCCAGACCATCGGTCAGGTGCTGTCGCTGCAGATCAGCGCGATGGAAGCGCTGGAAATCAGCCGCCAGCGCGAGGAGAAAGTCGAGGCGTTGGCGCTGCTCAATCAGGCCATGATCGACTCGCCGGAAAACGTCTTCGACGGTCTGGCGCAACAACCCCAAGTGCTTATGGCGCTGGCCGGGGCCGGGGGCATTGCGATCATCGAAGACAAGCAATTGCACCGTTATGGCAACTGCCCGGAGCCGGAAGACATTCGCGCCCTGCACAAGTGGTTGCAGAACACCGGCGAGCCGGTATTCGCCAGCCATCATCTGGCGAGCGTTTATCCGCCAGCCGCGCAGTTTCAGCAAGTGGCCAGCGGCGTGCTTGCCATGAGCCTGCCCAAACCGGTGGACAACGGGGTGATGTGGTTCCGTCCCGAGGTCAAGGAAAACATCAACTGGAGCGGCGACCCGCGCAAACCGCTGGATCTGGAAAACTCCGACGCCGGCCTGCGTCTGCGTCCGCGTACTTCGTTCGAAATCTGGAAAGTCGAGATGGCCGGGATCTCCACCAAATGGAGTCATGGCGATCTGTTCGCGGCCAACGATTTGCGCCGTTCGGCACTGGAAAACGACCTGGCGCGACAGGTACGCCGCGAGCAGGAGGCGGTGCGCGCCCGTGATGAACTGGTGGCGGTGGTTTCCCATGACCTGCGCAACCCGATGACCGTGATTTCCATGCTCTGCGGCATGATGCAGAAGACCTTCAGTTCCGACGGCCCGCACACCTCGCGGCGCATCTCCACGGCTATCGACACCATGCAGCAGGCAGCTGGGCGGATGAACACGCTACTGGAAGATCTGCTCGACACCTCGAAGATCGACGCCGGGCGCTACACCATCGCCCCGCAGACCCTGGATGTCGGGCAGATGTTCGAGGAAACCCAGTCGCTGCTCGGGCCACTGGCGCTGGACAAGGACATCAATATCTCGTTCGAGGCCGATCCCGACCTGAAAATCCACGCCGACCCGGAGCGCCTGTTTCAGGTGCTGTCGAACCTGATCGGCAACGCGATCAAGTTCACCCCGCGCAAAGGTTCGGTGGGCGTGTTGGCCAAGTCTGACGGCAAAGAGATCGTGTTTACCGTGCGCGATACCGGCGAAGGCATTCCCAAGGAAAACCTGGCGCGGGTGTTTGACCGCTACTGGACGGTGAAGGAGGGCAACCCGACCGGAACCGGACTGGGCTTGTACATCACGCAGGGGATTGTTGAAGCCCACGGCGGGCGCATCGAGGCCAGCAGTGAGCCGGGTGAGGGCACGGAGTTTCGGTTTACCGTGCCGGCGATGCTCTCCGGGGAATGAAGAAATCCGTGCCACCTTAAACGGGGCACGGATTTTGGGTGGTTAGCCCAGATCGCTCAACGACATGAACACGTGTTTCGGCATCGGTACAAATCGATTGTTGCGCAATTGGCTGATCGCATACACCGCGCTGGCGGTACGACCATTGCCGTCGCCGAAGCCTTGAAAACCGGCGATGGCCGCCAGCAAGTGTTTGTCGACATGCTCATGGGCGGCATCGAGCGTCTTCAGATGTTGTTCCAGCGAAGCATAACCGCTGATGCTGCCACCATATTTTGTTGGCTGTCCTACCTCGCGCACAGACTCCGCCAGTTGAGGCACCAGTCGAGCGTGGATCTCTTTGACCACGTTCGCATCGGTGAGCGATTTATTGTTGCTCGTATACTCGCGCAGGATCGCGACAATGTGCTCCAGTTCGTTGTCGGAGGACGAACCCTTGACCATCCAGGCTCCGGCTCTCTGCGCATTGTCGGTGAAACCCTGCGGGTTGAACGCCGTTTCGGGCATCACGTCGCTGTAGGGTGGCTTGCCCAGATCCAGCTTCAAGACGCTTTGCTGATGATTCTTCAGATAGATGACTTTCCTGGATTCAAGCTCGGCCATTGATCCAAGTATTTCCGAATAGTCACCAGCTTTTGTAGTGAACTTTGTGCCGTTGAACCGGGGGCCTCTGCTTTTGGTGAAGCTGATCAGTACGTCGTTCGCCGCGGCATGACCGATTAACGATTCCAGTTGCTGGAATCCCTTTGAGGACTGAGTCGCTTCCCTCGTTGCAGCGTTGAACAGATGCTGCAGTTCTGTCGCATTGCCGCCCTTGGGTATGGAAACAACGTCCTGGCTCAGGCGTGTGACGAGCTGTTCGACTGTTTCGAGTGCATCATCCTTGAACAATGCCCGTGCATGCGCCAGCGTCGGCAACGTCATGCGAATCTCCGCTGCAACCCCGGTCTTGCTCAGGGCCTTGACCAGGTCGTACGAGCCGCTGCTGGTACTGCTCAGCGCTCGGAGTTGTCCGGCTCCGGCCCGGATGACGGTATGGCCGAAATGGCTGAGTTTCATCACGCCTTTGCCGACCAGTCTGGCGCCACCGTAAACCAGCTTCGGAACGCCATCGAGCGGATTGAACACCGACAGCGCTACGCTTGCGCCGACCTTGCTCAGGCTTAACAGTCTTGTACTGCTGCCCAGCGCCTTGCTGAACGGCCCCAGCGCTCCGGCAAAGACGAAGAGGATCGCGGTCAGGTCCATCACACAGCTGAATATGGCGCCGCTGCGAAGATCCGGGTCACTGGAGGACAGGCCCCTGATGCACTGGCGGAACGGGATGACGATGTCGAGAATGGTTTCGGTGACGTTGTCCCAGTCATCATGTTTCTTCTCCAGGGCGGGTCTGTCGTAACTGATTGCATAAAACTGATCGTAATGGGTGGGGGGATTATGTTCGGCAATGATTTCGCCGATCTTGTCGAAACGCTCCGAGTTGAAACTGTGCATAGGGCTACGCGTGAAGGGGAGCGCGTCGTCAGGCTCATCGAATTCGGCAAAGCGTTCGAGAATGATGCCCGGCCTGTCTCGCAGCTCCTCGCTCAAGGGGGGCTGGCCTTCGAAGTAAGCGGTTTTCTCGATTCGCGCATGAAGATACGTCAGCGACTTGAAGTCTTTGTCGCCGTTCGGTCCCTCGGTAAACCATCCGATCTCATCGAGTGTCTGGCCGCGGATGTAGGCTTCAGCAAGAGCCGGATTATTGCGGCAAATGCCTTGCAGGGGGAATATTTCAAAACAGTAGAACTGCAATCCATACTTGCAAAACAGCATGTTGCCGAAGCGCGCTGTTTTACGTGGATCAAACGGCACAAAGCTGCTGTTTATCGGGGTTTGTATGGAGAAGTCGCGAACGCTGAATATGGCCACCTTGCCAAATTCAAGTGCCATCCGTTCATCCAGTGATAATCGTGAAAGTGTCAGGCGCACAGTGGTATTGATGGCTGTTTTGTATTGCTTGAAGTATTCTTTTACTTTTGCCTTGTAAATGTCGTTGATTGGTTCGAGTGTCAGCAGATCCGGATACGCCTTGTAGATACTTGTGCCGGATTGCCTGTCATAGCCTTTTTTGAACAGCAAGTTGCGGGTCATGTAAACATCAAGCACGGAATGATAATGGCGTTCGTATCCGTATTCGACCGGCAACGCTATTTGCATCATCGGATCGCAACCTACGTCGTACAGCTCGGCTTTTGCCAGCTTGCGCCGGCTGACCGGTGGGGTGGCGATCGTTGTCAGTGCGGCGTTGATCGCCTCGAGGTGGGCGTTGTATTGGCTGGCTGCCTGCTTGAACAGTTCCTGGGTTGGCAGGTCATTGGCATTCTCCGGTTCCAGGCCATTCAGCATCGACCAGTCCATGATGCCTTGCAGGTTCGCCCAGTCATGCAGGGTCTGCTGTTGGGCACTAGTGGGCAAGATCGCGCCCAATTCAAGCAGCTTGTCATAGGACATCTGACTGGACAGGCCAGGCGCGATGGTCTCGGCCAGACTTACCGATTTGCGCAGAATTACCCAGCCTGGCGTGCCGATCTGTAGCGTCGTGGGTGTTCTGACCAGGAATTCGGGCGCAAGTCCGGCGAGGATCAGTTCCAGCGTCATTGGAACTGCATACTCCTTTATACGTCGGCGCCCGAGTGCCTGTTCCAGTGCCAGGTTGACCTCATGGGAGGTAGCCTGCACGTAACCTGGGTTATAGATATTCTGCTCGATGAAGTTCTGGTTCTTGTCTTCGCGACCCAACGACAAATCCAGCATGACCGCTGCGACCAGCAGGCGACTGCGCTGCTCTGTGCTCAGCACAGTCGCATTGGCCATGGACGGCTCGTTCAACGCTTCGAAGCAGGACTGGGCGAAAGCTTTGGCTTCTTCGGTCTCGATCAGCAGTGCCCAGGCGCGACGCGGGTATTCACGCAGGGCTGTCGGCGTCTCTTTCTTGAGCAGTGCGCCCGCCAGATAATTGATCAGCGGTTCCGCGCGCGGCTCGCCCTTGTCCATCAACTTATGGATGACCTGGTAGATAGCCGATTGCTGATCTTCGTCGATGCACAGCTCTGTTGCGCCGGTTTCGTTCGATATCCCCCAGTAGTTGCCATGTGTCGGTGGCAGCGGCAACGTCAGTTCGAGCCAGGCAATCAGGTTTTGCAAGTGGTCTGCGGTCTCGGGCAGGTTCAGTTGCTGGAACTGCAGCCAGTTGAGCAAGGGCAGACGGTCGCTTGAAGACACGATGCCACCTGTCATGACTGCACTGCTGGCCAGCAGTTGCAGGTCGGCTTTCAACGAATCAATCTCGTTGATCTGCTGGGTGATATCAATGCGCTCGATAAACGTCCCGACAGTTGTTTCGATTTCATGGACTTGAAAGATTTCGCCCTTTTTATTGACCAGTGTCCAGTTGTCATCATTGATTTCTAACGTATCGACGATTGCAACGAATTGTGGCTGACGTACCAGTTGGCGCAGGACGATGTGTGCCGAAAAATGCGCTTGATTGAATAGACTTCCCTCAAGAGTCGATATGCACAGTTGTTTGTTATTAACACGGTTGGTGGGGTAGGCATAGTTGTCGCTGGCCTTGGCCTTTTCCCACTTTTCGAGCATGGCTCTCATTGTCTGCGCAATATCACGTCGCTCAAGTTGCTCACTTGATAGAGGTGCTGGGGTAAAAAGATTGGTTGAAGTCGTCATTGGGTGTCAGTCCATCCATGGCTATATAGGTGGGTCAATAAACGGGTACCGCGAAGATTTGTTTTCGCGTGGCGACTATATCGGCGCAACCAGGGTTTGTTTTGCAGTATTGGTTTCAACGTATGTTTCGTGTCGGTCGATACGAGGGCAATTTTGTTCAATACAGCAGGCCGTGCCTTAGTTAGCCTGAGTCTCTTTCTCCCCACTCTGCAGCAGGTGCGTAATGAGTCTGATTGTGTCGATGGCGGCGTTTGCGCTGGTGGCGTCCATAACCCCGGGGCCGGTGAATATAGTGGCGCTGAGTTCCGGTGCGCAGTTCGGCTTTCGGGCCAGTCAGCGGCACGTGGCAGGAGCGACGCTGGGTTTTGTGCTGTTGCTGGTGCTGATGGGCCTGGGGCTGCATGAGGTCCTGAAACTGTGGCCATTTCTGACCCGGGTGGTGCAATTGGCCGGGGTGGCGTTTCTGTTGTTCATGGCCTGGAAACTGGCTGCCGATGACGGCCAGTTGCATGCCGGCGAGGCGGGGCGGGCGCCGTCGATGTTGTACGGCGCGGTGATGCAATGGCTCAACCCGAAAGCCTGGCTGGCCTGTGTGGCAGGGATGGGCGCGTTTGTCGCCGATGGCGAGGCGCGGCTGGTCTGGCAGTTCGCCGCGGTGTATCTGGTGATCTGTTATCTGTCGGTCGGTTGCTGGGTCTATGCCGGGACGTTTCTGCGTGGGTATCTGGGCAATCCGAAGGGGATGCGCCTGTTCAACCGGTTGATGGCCTTGTTGCTGGCGGCGAGCGCGGGTTATCTGCTGTTGCCGTGAGCCCGGCGCCAGGGTCAGCCGCGATATTGGCCGGGGGTTGCCGCCAGATGCTGTTTGAATGCGCGCTGAAAATGCGCCTGATCGGCAAACCCTGCCTCCAGTGCGACATCAGCAATCAACTGGCCGCTGCGCAGACGTTCGCGGGCGAACTGGATGCGCTGGTTGACCACAAATGCATGCGGGGTCATGCCGTAATGCTGCTTGAACGCACGGATCAGATACGACGGTGACAACTGCGCCGCCGTGCAGATGTCCTCCAGGCTGAGCAGGTCCGTGCAGTGTTCGCGGATGAAGTCGGCGGCGCGTTCGAGCTTGAAATTCGGTTCGCGCAACGGTGGTTCAGCCGGGTTCAAGCGTAGTTGCAGATCGCTGAAAAACTCCACCGCTGCGCTGTGTTTGCGCAGTACGTCCTGCTGCTCGTCGACGAGTGTGGCGTAAAGCCCTTGCAGGTCACGAAACAGTCGCGGGTCATCCAGATGAGTAGTGGAAAACCGCCGAAACTCAAGCTCGGCACTGAACCCCAGTTGATGCTGCAGATCCGTCAGCCACGACGTCTCGACATACAGCATCAAGTACGACCACGGCTGATCATCGAGCGGGTTGCAGGCATGCACGTCGCCGGGATTCATCAGCACCACGGTGCCGGCGGCGACTTCGAACGTCGATTGCTCATGCACATAAATGCTGCGCCCCGCCGTGATCGCACCGATCGAAAAATGCGCGTGGGAATGGCGCGAGTAGCAGACCTCACGGCCATCGGCGATGGCCCGCGCTTCGATGAAGGGCAGGGCATCGTCGCGCCAGAAGCGAGGGGCTTTTTCAGGGTTTTTGGCGGCAGCGTGTTTCATCGTTATGGTTCCCGGCAGGCCAGAACCGGAGTGTATTAGCTCTGGCCGGCAAAGGCCCGCTCCAGTTCGGCGATGTCGAGTTTTTTCATCTTGAACATGGCCTGCATCGCCCGTTGCGACTTGCTGGTGTCGGGGTCCTGCATCATGTGCATGAACGCCACCGGCACGATCTGCCACGACACGCCGAACTGGTCCTTGAGCCAGCCGCATTGCTGGGCCTCGACCGGGCCACCGGCCGACAGGTTGCCCCAGAAGTGGTCGACTTCTTCCTGATTCTGGCAATTGACCTGAAACGAAATGGCCTCACTGAACTTGAACATCGGCCCGCCGTTGAGGCCGGTGAAGGTCTGGCCGTCGAGTTCGAAACTGACGGTCATCACCGCGCCTTCCGGCTTGCCGTGAAATTCCTGGCCGACCTTACTGTAGTGGGTCAGGCCGGTGATTTTCGAATGATCGAAGATCGAGCAATAGAACTTCGCGGCGGCTTCGGCCTGATCATCGAACCACAGGCACGGTGTGAGTTTTTGAAAGCGTTGCATGGCAGTCATCCTCGGCAGGTTAGACACGCAGGATTTACAGCGTAGTCAGTCCTTGGTCGAATGGCGGTGCCGTAGATCGACAAGTGCGTCGCTTGCCGCCAAACCCTGTAGGAGTGAGCCTGCTCGCGATGGCGTAGGGTCAGGCAACGCCTATGCAAGCTGCGACGACGCCATCGCGAGCAGGCTCACTCCTACAAGGAGCGCCGTTCGGCGATCAGCAACAGTGACTGCGGCACCGTGCTTTGCGGGTGCTGCGGTTCCTGCAAACCGAGAATGTGAAACCCGGCCATGTCCAGCGCGTTGCACCAACTCGACAGCGTGCGGAAATACCACGGCATCGGCTGCCACTGGCCCTTGAACCCGGCGAAGAACTCTTCACGCCAGCCATCCTGATAATCGCCGGCCGCCACGGCCCACGGATGCAGGGTCTGAATGATCATGGCGCCGCCGGGAACCAGTAACTCATGCATTGCGGCGAGCAATGGAATGATGTCCTGATGCAGCAGCGAGAAGTTGGCGCAGATCAAATCGTAGTCACGGCCAATATCAATTTCGGCGTCGACCAATGCCGCATAACTGGCCACATGTACCTTGGCCGAACCGGCCGCGCGTGCAGCCTCGATCAACGTCGCATCGCCATCGACGCCCGCCGCATCGATACCGCGATCCGCCAGCGCCCGCAACAACCAGCCTTCGCCGCAACCCAGATCCAGCACGCGTCCCGGTTGGCGGCCCATGATCGCCAGCAGGATCGCCTGATCGGTGACCTGCTGACGGCTTTCGATGGCACCGCTGCGGATCGCGTCGATCCAGGCATCAGCGTTGGCGTGCCAGCTTTGCAACAAGATGGATTCAGGGGAGGGCATGGCGCGGTCTCCGGCAAAGGCAGAATGTGGGCGTTGGCTTGTACGACTGCTATGGTCAAAGGCTGAACAGAGTCTGGCAGAGGATAGACACCATGAGCCCATTAACTGGCGGCTGCCTGTGCGGCGATGTGCGTTTCGAAGCATCAGGCGAACCTTACCGCGTCGGGATCTGCCACTGTCTCGATTGCCGCAAACACCACGGCGCGTTGTTTCATGCCTCGGCGATATTTCCCGAGAATGCGCTGACCGTCAGTGGCAAGACCGGCGAATATCAAGGGCGGGTGTTCTGTCCGCGCTGTGGTTCGCCGGTACTGGCGCGTTCGGGGGATGAAATTGAAGTGAATGTCGGCTCGCTGGACGCGCCGAACCAGTTCAAGCCGACTTATGAACTGTGGACTGTACGGCGCGAGTCATGGTTGCCGGCGCTGCCACTGGTGCACCACTACGAACGTGATCGCGAAGGGACGGGGCGCACCGAGGAATAGTACGCAGGTCAAGCCAATCATCCAGCCCACTCTGTGGAAGCTAGCCTGCTCGCGAATGCGGTGGGTCAGCCAACCCCATCATTGATTGACCGATTGCCTTCGCCAGCAGGCTGGCTCCCACACGGTTCCTGGTGTGACCGAGTATTCAGCAACCACCTGAAAACCTGTGGGAGCTGGCTTGCCAGCGATGAGGCCGGCACATCCACAATTGATGTTGCCTGATCCACCGCCATCGCTGGCAAGCCAGCTCCCACAATGATGTGTGTCAGCCGCGAATAAACGCCAGCAGATCGGCATTGATCGTCGCCGCCTCAGTCGTCGGCATCCCGTGCGGAAACCCCGGATACGACTTCAACGTGCCATTTGGCAGCAGTTTCGCCGACAAAGGCCCCGAGTTCGCATACGGTACGATCTGATCGTCCTCGCCATGCATCACCAGCACCGGCACGGTGACTTTCTTCAGGTCTTCAGTGAAGTCGGTCTGCGAGAACGCAACGATCCCGTCGTAATGCGCCTTGGCGCCGCCGATCATGCCCTGACGCCACCAGTTGCCGATGATCCCCTCAGACGGCTTGGCCCCGGGGCGGTTATAGCCATAAAACGGCCCGCTGGGGATATCGCGGTAGAACTGCGCGCGATTGGCCGCCAGTTGCGCCTGAAAATCGTCGAACACCGATTTCGGCAAACCACCCGGATTGCTTTCGGTCTTGACCATCAACGGTGGCACCGCGCTGATCAATACGCCTTTGGCGACGTTGTCCTGACCATGCCGGGCGATGTAGTGGATGACCTCGCCGCCGCCGGTGGAGTGGCCGACATGCACCACGTTCTTCACCCCCAGGTGCTGAACCACCGCCAGCGCATCGTCGGCGTAATGGTCCATGTCATGGCCGTCCCAGACCTGACTCGACCTTCCGTGCCCCCGGCGGTCATGGGCGATCACTCGAAAACCCTGGGCCAGAAAGAACAGCATCTGCGCATCCCAGTCATCCGAGCTGAGCGGCCAGCCGTGGTGGAAGTGGATCACCGGGGCGTCCTTCGGGCCCCAGTCCTTGTAGAAAATATCGACGCCGTCTTTGGTGGTGACAAATCCCATGTTCGCGACTCCTGACCAAGGTGATGGGTTACCGCGCTTGTCGCAGACCGGTCGTGAGGGTTCGGATAAGCGCCGTTATCAGCCAGAAGATTAAAGTCGACATTTTTGCGATAGGGCATGACCGGTGGTCGCCATGTCTGGCTTCACGCGCAAATTAGGCTTTGCTGAAAGGGATAAGCCGAGGCGCGCACAGGCTTCGATGGCCGTAGCGACGCCCCTTCAGAACACCGTGAGTCTGAGGAAATCCCCCGATGCTTACCTTGAATATCAATGGCAAGGATCAGGAGCTCGATGTGCCGGCCGACATGCCGTTGCTCTGGGTCCTGCGTGACGTTGCGCACCTGACCGGTACCAAATTCGGCTGTGGCATGGCCCAGTGCGGCGCCTGCACCGTACACGTCGATGGCGCGCCATTGCGCGCCTGTATCACGCCCGCCACCGCCGTGGCGCACGGCCAGAAGATTCTCACGATCGAAGGCCTTTCGACCGATGGCTCGCACCCGGTGCAGCAGGCCTGGGCCGAACTTGATGTGGTGCAGTGCGGCTACTGCCAGTCGGGGCAGATCATGTCTGCCGCCGCGCTGCTGGCGAAAATCCCCAAGCCCACCGACAGCGATATCGATCAGGCGCTCTCCGGCAATATTTGCCGCTGCGGTACCTATCCGCGAATCCGCGCGGCTGTGAAACGTGCGGCCGAGATCGGCTGATTGGGAGATAGACGATGAACAGTCCTGTATCGCGTCGCGGATTTCTCAAGGGCAGTGCCGTGCTGGGTGGCGGTCTGGTGGTGGCGTTTGTCGTCCCCGGTGCCCATCGTTTTGCTCTGGCGGCGGAGAATGAAGGCAAGGTCTTCGCGCCGAATGCGTTTTTGCGCATTGCCGCCGACAACAGCGTGACGGTGTTGCTCGGGCATTCTGAAATGGGCCAGGGCATCTGGACCGGCCTGACCATGCTGATCGCCGAAGAACTGGACGCCGACTGGTCGACGATCCGCGTCGAGCACTCGCCGGCCTCGGCGGCCAATTACGGCATGCCCGCGTTTGGCGGGATGCAGATTACTGGCGGCTCGACCTCGACCTGGATGGAATTCGACCGCTACCGGCTCGCCGGGGCCACGGCGCGGCAGATGCTGGTGGAAGCGGCGGCCAAGCGCTTCAACGTCGCTGCGTCGACGATTCGCACCGAGTCCGGCGTAGTGATCGCCGGCGATAAACGCGCGACGTACGGCGAACTGGCGGACGCCGCCGGGCAACTGCCAGTGCCGGATCCAAAGTCGATCACCTTCAAGGAGGCCAAGGACTGGAAAGTCATCGGCAAACCGACCAAGCGTCTCGACACCCCGGAGAAAATCACCGGCCGCGCCAGGTTCGGCATGGACGTGCAATTCGAGGGCTTGATGACCGCGATGGTCGCCCGTGCGCCGGTGTTCGGTGCCACGGTCAAATCCTTCGAGGGCGCCGAGGCACTGGCGGTGCCCGGTGTGCACAAAGTGGTACAGGTGCCGACCGGTGTGGCGGTGATTGCCGATCATTACTGGGCGGCGAAACTTGGTCGCGATGCGCTGAAGGTCGATTGGGATCTCGGGCCGCACGCTGACCTGAGCAGCCAGGGCCTGCTCGACAGTTTCCGCAAACTGGCAGCGACACCGGGCACTTCCGCCAGCCAGGCTGGGGATCCGAAAGGCAACTTCGACAAGGCGGCGAAGAAAATCGACGTCGAATACAGCGTGCCGTATCTGGCGCACGCACCGATGGAACCGCTGAACTGCACAGTGAAGATCAGCGCCGAAAAGTGCGAGATCTGGACCGGCACGCAATTCCAGACCCTCGACCAGATGGTCGCCGGCAAGATCACCGGACTCAAACCGGAACAGGTGGAAATTCACACCGAATTTCTTGGCGGCGGATTCGGGCGGCGGGCCAATCCGACCTCGGACTTCGTCGCCGAAGCGGTGCAAGTGGCGAAAGCCGCCGGGCTGCCGGTGAAAACCGTGTGGTCGCGCGAGGACGACATTCGCGGCGGGTATTACCGCTCGATGTTCCTGCATCAGGCACGCATAGGCCTGGACGGGCAGGGCATGCCGCTGAGCTGGCAGCATGTGCTGGTCGGCCAGTCGATCATGGCCGGCACCATGCTCGAACAGACCATGGTCAAGAACGGCATCGACGCGACTTCGGTCGAAGGTGTGGCCGACAGCCCGTATATCAAGGGCCTGGCCCATCAACAGGTCGAGCTGCATTCGCCGCAGACCGGAATCAATGTGCTGTGGCTGCGTTCGGTGGGGCACAGCCACACCGCGTTCGTCATGGAGTCGCTGATCGATGAACTAGCCGCTGCGGCGGGCAAGGATCCGGTGGAGTACCGACGTACCTTGCTCAAGGACCATGCGCGGCATCTCGGGGTGCTGAATCTGGCGGTGGAGAAGGCCAACTGGAAAGCGCCATTGCCGGACGGACATGCGTTGGGTGTGGCGGTGCACGAGTCGTTCGGCAGTTATGTGGCGCAGGTGGCCGAGGTCTCTCAGGACAATCTGGCGATCCGCGTGCACCGCGTGGTGTGTGCGGTGGACTGCGGGATCGCGGTCAACCCGCAGAGCATCGCGGCGCAGATGGAATCGTGCATCACTTTTGGCCTGGGCATGGCGCTGCACAGCAAGCTGACGGTCAAGGACGGCGCGGTGGTGCAGTCCAATTATCACGATTACCAGGTGCTGCGGCTCAACGAGATGCCGCTGGTCGAAGTGCATATCGTGCCCAGCAGCGACAAGCCCGGTGGCATCGGCGAGGCCGGTGTTCCGCCCACAGCGCCGGCGGTGGCCAATGCCGTGTATGCGCTGACCGGGCAGCGCTTGCGTGAACTGCCGCTGCAACTGTCGGGGGTGTGAGATGAAACGACATCTGCTGTTGGGCACGATGATGTTGCTGGGGCTGGGCGGCTGCGCCTCGGACCTGTTCGCCGACGATCAGGAGGCACTCAAGGCGTTCGGCACGGTGCAGAAGGTGTTCCAGAGCCCGCGCTGCCAGAACTGCCACATCCCCGGCGATTCGCCGCTGCAGTTCGATGCGGGCAAACCACACGCGATGAATGTGGTGCGCGGCATGGACGGCAAGGGCGCCGCCGGTTTGCCTTGCGCCACCTGCCACGCCGAGAGCAATCCACCGGCCAGTTATGGCCCGCATGCGCCACCGGGGGCGCCGCACTGGAGTCTGCCGCCGGCGGCGCACAAGATGGCCTGGATCGGCCTGCCGCCGGACAAGTTGTGCGCGATGATCAAGGACCGCTCGAGCAACGGCGACCGTGATTTCGCCGCGCTGATCAAACATGTCAGCGACGACAAACTGGTGTTGTGGGGCTGGAACCCCGGAGCAGGGCGCGCACCGGTGCCGGTGCCGCATGACATTTTTGTGGCCCAGTTCAAGCTTTGGGCCGATGCTGGCGGGCCATGTCCGGTGGCGGGCGGTTGAGTGTGTGAGTCGCTGGCGAATCAAGCTACTCTAACGGTCATTGACCCTGATGGAGTGCGTGATGCTGGCCCCGATCAAACCCGCCAATGAAGCCACCCGAATTCAAGCGCTGCACGGCTTGAAGGTTCTTGATTCGGCGCCGGAGGAGCGTTTTGACCGGCTCACGCGGCTGGCCAAACGCCTGTTCAACGTGCCGATTGCGCTGGTGACGCTGGTGGACAAGGATCGGCAATGGTTCAAGTCGTGCGTCGGCCTCGACGTCAACGAAACCCCGCGTGATGTATCGTTCTGTGGGCACGCGATTCTTCAGGACGAATTGCTGCTGGTGCCTGATGCCAAGCAGGACAAGCGCTTTCATGACAATCCGCTGGTCACCGGCGAGCCGAAGATTCGTTTCTACGCGGGCTACCCGCTGACCGTGCCCAACGGCAACAAAATGGGCACGTTGTGCCTGATCGACATCAAGCCGCGTGAACTCGACGACGAGGAGCGTGCCCTGTTGCGCGATCTCGCCGGCATGGCCGAGCAGGAGTTGATGGCGGTGCAGATGGCGAGCATGGACGAGCTGACGCTGCTGTCCAACCGCCGCGGCTTCAAGACCCTGGCCCAGCATGCGCTGGACGCCTGCAAACACCGGGACAAACCGGCGACGCTGCTGTTTTTCGATCTCAATGACTTCAAGCAGATCAACGATCGTTACGGCCATGCCGAGGGCGACAGTGCGCTGAAGACCTTTGCCGATGTGCTGCGCATCGCTTTTCGCGAGAGCGACGTGGTCGGGCGATTGGGCGGTGACGAGTTCGTGGCGCTGCTGACCGGCTCCAGTCACGTCGAAACCACAGCGATCATGGCGCGGCTCAAGGAAATCCTCGACGAGCGCAATGCGATGTTGCAGCGCGGCTACGAGATTCGCTTCAGCGTCGGCCAGATCGAATACGATCCGCAACGCCATGAAACGGTGGATCGGTTACTGGCCGATGCCGACGAGGCGATGTATGCGCACAAGCAGGCGTTGAAACGGCGCTGATTCAGGCCTCATCGCTGGCAAGCCAGCTCCCACAGATTTAGCGGCTGCCCACGAAATCCCGGCACACCGCAGAACCCTGTGGGAGCGGGCTTGCTCGCGAAAGCGTCCGGCCAGGCGATATCCATGTTGAATGTGCCAGCCTCTTCGTGAGCAAGCCCACTCCCACAGGTTTATCGGGTGCTCACAAAATTCAGGTGCAGCGCAGAACCCTGTGGGAGCGGGCTTGCTCGCGAAAGCGTCCGGTCAGGCGATATCCATGTTGAATGTGCCGGCCTCTTCGTGAGCAAGCCCACTCCCACAGGTTTATCCGCTGCCCACAAAGTTCAGGCGCATCGCAAAACAGTGTGGGAGCGGGCTTGCTCGCGAAAGTGTCCGCTCAGGCGATATCCATGTCGAATGTGCCGGCCTCTTCGTGAGCAAGCCCACTCCCACAGGTTTATCCGCTGTTCACGAAATTCAAGCTCACTCCTACAGGGGGATTTGGGTTGTTGAAGACATTGCAGGCACAAAAAAACCCGCCGATTGGCGGGTTTTTTATCGGCAGACCGAAGATTACTCTTCGATGTTGCCCATGGCGGTGGTGTTGAAGCCGCCGTCCACGTACATGATTTCACCGCTGATGCCCGACGCCAGGTCGGAGCACAGGAAGGCGCCGGCGTTGCCGACTTCTTCGATGGTGACGTTGCGGCGCAGTGGGGTTTGCGCTTCGTTGGCGGCCAGCATCTTGCGGAAGTTCTTGATGCCCGAGGCTGCCAGGGTACGGATCGGGCCAGCCGATACGCAGTTGACGCGGGTGCCGTCCGGGCCCAGGGAGCCGGCCAGGTAACGTACGCCAGCTTCCAGCGAAGCCTTGGCCATGCCCATCACGTTGTAGTTCGGCATGGTGCGCTCGGCGCCCAGGTACGACAGGGTCAGCAGGCTGCCGTTGCGGCCTTTCATCATTTCGCGGCCAGCCTTGGCCAGAGCCACGAAGCTGTAGGCGCTGATGTCGTGAGCGATGCGGAAACCTTCACGGGTGGTGGCTTCGGTGAAGTCGCCGTCCAGTTGGTCGCCCGGGGCGAAGCCGACGGAGTGCACGATGCAGTCCAGGCCGTCCCACTTCTTGCTCAGTTCTTCGAAGACCTTGGCGATTTCTTCATCGCTGGCCACGTCGCACGGGAAGCACAGCTCAGGGCTCGAACCCCAGCCTTGAGCGAATTCCTCAACACGACCTTTCAGTTTGTCGTTCTGATAAGTGAAGGCAAGCTCAGCGCCCTCGCGATGCATGGCGGCAGCGATGCCGGATGCGATGGACAGCTTGCTGGCGACACCGACGATCAGTACGCGCTTACCGGCGAGAAAACCCATGTGTTGCTCCTCTTTCAGGTTATTGCGCAGTGGCTGGTGCCAAAAAAGCGGCTTCCAGCAACTGCTGTGTATACGGATGTTTGGGGGCGGCAAAAATATCTTGCGCGTCTCCCTGTTCGACCACTTGGCCATGCTTGACCACCATCAACTGGTGGCTCAGCGCTTTGACGACAGCCAGGTCATGGCTGATGAACAAATACGTCAGGTTGTACTTGGCTTGCAGTGAACGCAACAGCTCCACCACTTGCCGCTGCACCGTGCGGTCGAGCGCGGAAGTCGGCTCGTCCAGCAGGATCAGCGCCGGTTTCAGCACCAAAGCCCGGGCAATGGCGATACGTTGCCGTTGCCCACCGGAAAATTCGTGAGGGTAGCGGTGCCGGGTTTCCGGATCCAGACCTACCTCCTTCAATGCCGCAATAATCGCCGCTTCCTGCTCGGCGGCGGTGCCCATCTTGTGAATCCGCAGGCCTTCGCCAACGATGTCGCTGACGCACATCCGCGGACTCAGGCTGCCGAACGGATCCTGAAACACCACCTGCATCTCCCGCCGCAACGGGCGAACCTCGTTCTGCGTCAGGCAGTCTAGCTGCTTACCCTCAAAGAGGATCGCGCCTTTGCTGCCGATCAGCCGCAAAATCGCCAGACCCAGCGTGGATTTGCCGGAACCGCTTTCCCCCACGATCCCCAGCGTCTGTCCCTGAGGCAGGCTGAAATTGATGCCGTCCACTGCCTTGACGTAATCCACCGTGCGCTTGAGCAGGCCTTTCTTGATCGGGAACCAGACTTTGAGGTTCTCGACTTCGAGCAGCGGCGCCCCGATTTTATTGCTCGCCGGGCCTCCGCTGGGCTCCGCGCCGAGCAATTCCCGAGTGTACGGATGCTGCGGCGAACGGAACAGCTCTGCGCACGATGCCTGTTCGACGATGCAACCGCGCTGCATGACACATACGCGATGCGCAATTCTTCGCACCAGGTTCAAATCGTGACTGATCAGTAACAGCGACATGCCCAATCTGGCCTGAAGTTCCTTGAGCAAATCGAGGATTTTCAGCTGAACGGTCACGTCCAGTGCGGTGGTCGGCTCGTCGGCGATCAGCAGTTCCGGCTCGTTGGCCAACGCCATGGCGATCATCACCCGCTGGCGCTGGCCGCCGGACAATTCGTGGGGCAGGGCCTTGAGGCGTTTGTGCGGCTCGGGAATGCCGACCATCTCCAGCAGCTCCAAAGTGCGCTTGGTCGCGACTTTGCCGCTCAGACCCTTGTGGATGCCGAGGATCTCGTTGATCTGCTTCTCGATCGAGTGCAGCGGGTTGAGCGAGGTCATCGGCTCCTGAAAGATCATCGCGATGCGGTTGCCGCGAATATGCCGGATGGTCTTTTCGCTCAGCCCCAGCAGATTCTGCCCGGCATAGTTGATGCTGCCGGCCGGATGGCGGGCCAGCGGGTAGGGCAGCAGGCGCAGGATCGAGTGCGCCGTCACCGATTTGCCCGAGCCGGACTCGCCGACCAGGGCCAGGGTTTCGCCGCGTTTGATGTCGAAGCTCACGCCCTCGACCACCCGGTGCAGCCGCTCGTTGAAGCCGAACTCGACGGCGAGGTCGCGCACTTCGATCAGATTGTCCTGATTCATTTCACTTCCTCGGGTCGAAGGCATCGCGAGCGGACTCGCCGATAAACACCAGCAAACTCAACATCAGCGCCAGCACCGCGAACGCGCTCATGCCCAGCCATGGTGCCTGCAAGTTGGATTTGCCCTGGGCCACCAGTTCACCCAGCGACGGACTGCCGGCCGGCAAACCGAAACCGAGGAAATCCAGCGCGGTCAGGGTGCCGATGGAGCCGGTAAGAATGAACGGCATGAAGGTCATGGTCGAGACCATCGCGTTGGGCAGGATGTGGCGGAACATGATCGCACCGTTCTGCATGCCCAGTGCCCGCGCGGCGCGCACGTATTCAAGGTTACGGCCGCGCAGGAACTCGGCGCGCACCACGTCGACCAGGCTCATCCACGAAAACAGCAGCATGATCCCCAGCAGCCACCAGAAATTCGGCTGGACGAAACTGGCAAGGATGATCAGCAGGTACAGCACCGGCAATCCCGACCAGATCTCCAGAAAGCGTTGCCCGGCCAGATCGACCCAGCCGCCATAGAAACCCTGCAGCGCGCCGGCGATCACGCCGATGATCGAGCTGAGCACGGTCAGCGTCAGGGCAAACAGTACGGAAATGCGGAAGCCGTAGATCACCCGCGCGAGCACATCGCGGCCCTGATCGTCGGTGCCGAGCAGGTTGTCCGCCGACGGCGGGGCTGGGGCCGGGACTTTCAGGTCGTAGTTGATGCTCTGGTAGCTGTAGGGGATCGGCGCCCACAACACCCACGCATCCTTGGCCTTGAGCAGTTCGCGGATGTACGGGCTCTTGTAGTTGGCTTCCAGCGGGAATTCGCCGCCGAAGGTGGTTTCCGGGTAGCGCTTGATCGCCGGGAAGTACCAGTGGTTGTCGTAATGCACCACCAGCGGCTTGTCGTTGGCGATCAGTTCGGCACCGAGGCTCAGGCCGAACAGGATCAGAAACAGCCACAGCGACCACCAGCCACGCTTGTTGGCCTTGAACAGTTCGAACCGGCGGCGGTTGAGAGGGGACAGGTTCATCTCAATGCTCCCGGCTGGCGAAGTCGATGCGCGGATCGACCAGGGTGTAGGTGAGATCGCCGATCAGTTTCACCACCAGGCCGAGCAGGGTGAAGATGAACAGAGTGCCGAACACCACCGGGTAATCGCGGTTGATCGCCGCTTCGAAACTCATCAGACCCAGACCGTCGAGAGAGAAGATCACCTCCACCAGCAACGAGCCGGTGAAGAAGATGCCGATGAACGCCGACGGAAACCCGGCAATCACCAGCAGCATGGCGTTGCGGAACACATGGCCGTAGAGCACGCGATTGCGCGTCAGGCCCTTGGCCTTGGCGGTGACCACGTACTGCTTGTTGATCTCGTCGAGGAAGCTGTTTTTGGTCAGCAGGGTCATGGTCGCGAAGTTGCCGATCACCAGCGCGGTCACCGGCAGCGCCAGGTGCCAGAAGTAGTCGAGGATCTTGCCGCCCAGGCTCAGTTCATCGAAGTTGTTCGAGGTCAGCCCGCGTAGCGGGAACCAGTCCAGATAACTGCCGCCGGCAAACACCACGATCAGCAGAATCGCAAACAGGAACGCCGGAATCGCATAGCCGATGATGATCGCCGAACTGGTCCACACGTCGAAGTGGCTGCCGTGCCGCGTGGCCTTGGCGATCCCCAGCGGGATCGACACCAGGTACATGATCAGCGTGCTCCACAGCCCGAGGGAGATCGACACCGGCATCTTTTCCTTGATCAGGTCGATGACCTTGGCGTCACGGAAAAAGCTGTCGCCGAAATCCAGCTTCGCGTAGTTCTTGACCATGATCCACAGACGTTCCGGGGCCGACTTGTCGAACCCGTACATGTGCTCAATTTCCTTGATCAGCGCCGGGTCCAGACCTTGCGCGCCGCGATAGGCGGAGCCGGCCACCGAGACCTCGGCACCGCCACCGGCGATGCGGCTGGTGGCGCCTTCGAAGCCTTCGAGCTTGGCGATCATCTGTTCCACCGGGCCGCCGGGCGCGGCCTGGATGATCACGAAATTGATCAGCAGAATGCCGAACAGGGTCGGGATGATCAGCAGCAGTCGCCGAAAGATATACGCCAGCATCTGATTACTCCGTGCCCACAGGGTCGGCTTGCAGTTTGGTTTCGACTTCTATGGCGGGCTTCGCGTCAGGCTTGACCCACCAGGTGTTAATCCCGATGTCGTATTTGGGCGAGACTTTCGGGTGACCGATGTGGTTCCAGTACGCCACGCGCCAGGTCTTGATGTGCCAGTTGGGGACCACGTAGTAACCCCATTGCAGCACCCGATCCAGCGCCCGGGCGTGAGCCACCAGGCTGCTGCGCGAGTCGGCGTTGATCAGGTTCTCCACCAGTTGATCGACGATTGGATCCTTCAGGCCCATGGTGTTGCGGCTGCTCGGTTTGTCGGCGGCGGCGCTCATCCAGAATTCGCGCTGCTCGTTACCCGGCGAGTTGGATTGCGGGAAGCTGCCGACCATCATGTCGAAGTCCCGCGAGCGCACGCGGTTGATGTATTGCGAAACGTCGACACGGCGGATCACCAGATCGATGCCGAGGTCGGCCAGATTGCGTTTGAACGGCAGCAGCACGCGTTCGAATTCGGTCTGCGCCAGAAGGAACTCGATGACCACCGGTTTGCCGTTGGCGTCGACCATTTTGTCGTCGACGATCTTCCAGCCAGCCTCCTGCAGCAATTGATAGGCCTCGCGCTGCTGGGTGCGGATCATGCCGCTGGCGTCGGTCTTCGGGTTCTCGAAGGCTTCGCTGAACACCTGCGCCGGCAGCTTGCTGCGAAACGGTTCGAGGATCGCCCGTTGTTCGACGTCGGGCAGGCCGGTGGCGGCCATTTCCGAGTTCTCGAAATAGCTGCGGGTGCGGAAGTAGGCACCGTTGAACAGCTGCTTGTTGGTCCACTCGAAATCGAACAGCAGGCCGAGCGCCTGACGCACCCGCACATCCTGAAACACCGGACGGCGCAAGTTGAAAACGAAGCCCTGCATGCCGGTCGGGTTGCTGTTGGCGATCTGTTCCTTGATCAGCCGACCTTCGGTCACGGCCGGGATGTTGTAGGCGTTGGCCCAGTTCTTCGCGGTCATTTCCAGCCAGTAATCGAACTGGCCGGCCTTCAGCGCTTCGACGGCGACGGTGTTGTCGCGGTAGTAATCGGTGGTCATTACGTCGAAGTTGTAGAACCCGCGATTGACCGGCAGATCCTTGCCCCAGTAGTCCTTGACCCGTTCATAGCGCACCGAGCGCCCGGCTTTCACTTCGGCGACCTTGTACGGGCCGCTGCCCAGCGGGATCTCCAGATTGCCCTTGGAAAAATCACGACTGGCCCACCAGTGTTTCGGCAGCACCGGGAGCTGACCGAGGATCAGCGGCAACTCGCGATTGTTGGTGTGCTTGAACTTGAACAGCACCTTGAGCGGGTCTTCGGCGATGGCCTCTTCGACATCGCTGTAGTAGCCGCGAAACAGCGGCGAGCCGTCCTTGGTCAGGGTCTGGAAGCTGAACACCACGTCTTCGGCGCGCACCGGATGGCCATCGTGAAAACGCGCTTCCGGGCGCAGGTAGAAACGTACCCAGCTGTTGTCCGGGGCTTTCTCGATCTTCGCGGCGATCAGGCCGTACTCGGTGAACGGCTCGTCGAGGCTGTGCTTGGTCAGGGTGTCGTAGATCTGCCCGATATCATCGGCCGGCACGCCTTTGCTGATGAACGGGTTGAGGCTGTCGAAGCCGCCGAACCCGGCCTGGCGGAAGATTCCGCCCTTGGGCGCGTCGGGGTTCACGTAATCGAACCGCTTGAAGTCCGCCGGGTATTTCGGCGGCTCGTTGTACAGGGTCACGGCATGTTGCGGGGCGGCAATCGCCAGCCCGGCGAACAGCAGACCGCTGGCCTGCACGAGCAGGGCGCGGATGGGCGTCATTTATTGTTCTCCGAAGATTTCAGCCACCACGCGCTCAGGCCCAGGGTGTAGGGCGGCGTGGTGACGAAGGCCAACCGGTTGCGGTAGGCCAGTCGGTGATAATTGAGGTACCAGTTGGGAATGCTGTAGTGCTGCCAGAGCAGCACGCGGTCCAGCGCCTTGCCGGCGGCGACCTGTTCGTCGCGGGTTTGCGCGGCGAGTAATTGTTCGAGCAGGTGATCGACCACCGGGTTGGCAATGCCGGCGTAATTCTTGCTGCCCTTGACCCCGACCTGACTGGAATGGAAGTACTGCCATTGCTCCAGACCCGGGCTGAGGGTCTGGTTGAGGGTCATCAGGATCATGTCGAAATCGAACTGGTCCAGGCGCTGTTTGTATTGAGCGCGATCCACCGTGCGCAGGCGCGCGTCGATGCCGATGCTGTTGAGGTTCTCGATATAGGGCTGGAGGATCCGCTCAAGGTTCGGATTGACCAGCAACAGTTCGAAGCTCAGCGGCTGCCCTGCGGTGTTTTGCAGGCGCTGGCCGTTGAGCTTCCAGCCGGCCTCGGCGAGCAGGGCCAGGGCCTTGCGCATGGTCTCTCGCGGGATGCCACGGCCATCGGTTTGCGGCAGGGTGAACGGCTCGGTGAACAGCTTGGCCGGAAGTTGCTCCTTGTACGGCTTGAGCATCAGCCATTCATGGCCGACCGGCAGCCCCGTCGCGGAAAACTCGCTGTTAGGGTAGTAGCTGGTGGTGCGCTGGTAGGCATCGCTGAACAGCGCACGATTGGTCCATTCGAAGTCGAACATCAGGCCCAGCGCTTCGCGCACCTTGACGTCGCTGAAGGTTACACGCCGGGTGTTCATGAACAGGCCTTGGCTCTGCGTCGGGATCTGGTGCGGAATCTGCGACTTGATCACTTCGCCACGGCGCACGGCCGGAAAGTTGTAGCCGTTGGCCCAGTTCTTCGCCTGATGCTCGATGTAGATGTCGAATTCGCCGGCCTTGAAGGCTTCGAAGGCCACGTCGCTGTCGCGGTAGAACTCGACTTCCATGCGATCGAAGTTGTACTTGCCGCGATTGACTGGCAGGTCCTTGCCCCAGTAATCCTTGACCCGCTCGAAAATCAGCTGCCGCCCCGGCGTCACTGAGGTGATGCGGTACGGGCCGCTGCCCAGCGGTGGCTCGAAGGTGGTGGCCTTGAAGTCGCGATCCTTCCAGTAATGCTGCGGCAGCACCGGCAACTCGCCGAGGCGCAGGATCAGTAACGGATTGCCCGAGCGTTTCATCACGAAACGAATGCGCTGCGGGTTGAGGATGTCGACCCGCGAGACTTCCTGCAGGGCGGTGCGGTACAGCGGGTGGCCGTCCTTGAGCAGTGTGCGGTAGGAGAACGCCACGTCGTAGGCGGTGATCTGGGTGCCGTCGTGAAAGCGCGCTTCCGGGCGCAGATTGAACACCACCCAGCTGCGATCTTCGCTGTACTCCACCGATTGCGCGATTAAGCCATAACTGGACGCCGGTTCGTCACCGGACGGCGAATACTGGCCGGTGCCGACCATCATCGGCTCGTTCAGCTCGTTGATGCCGTACTGCAGGAAATTCGGTGTGGTGACCGGGCTGGTGCCCTTGAACGTGTATGGATTGACCGTATCGAAGGTGCCGAACGCCATCACCCGCAACGTACCGCCCTTGGGCGCTTGCGGGTTGACCCAGTCGAAGTGGGTAAATCTGGCCGGGTACTTGAGCGTGCCGAACTGCGCATAACCGTGACTTTCGGTAATCGTCGCGCTTGCGGGTGAGCTCAAGGCCAGGCTGATCAGGAGCAGGAGGAGGGGACGCTTCAAGTCAGATCCGATCCAGGCGGCTTGGGCTTTGTGGGCCGTACAGTAACAGCTTGTCTGGACAGGAAAAAGATAGCGGGTTAATGGGCTGTTAATCGGCGTGCAATGCTTGCCCGGTTTGCATTGTAGCGAGGGGATTTATCCCCGATGGACTGCGCAGCAGTCCCCGTGGTTTTTGGAAGGCAGGGGCCGCTTCGCGCCCCATCGGGGATAAATCCCCTCACCACAAGGAATCCATCGGGGACAAAAATTCTGGCAATAAAAAAGCCCCTGAAAATTCAGGGGCTCTTCTGTCAGTGCGGCTGGTAAACCGTGAGCATCTGCCCGGGCTTGAGGGCCTTGCCGGCACCCGGGTTCCAGCGCTTGAGATGCTGCATCTCGACGTTGAAACGCTTGGCCACCACGTACAGGGTGTCGCCACGCTTGACCTTGTACTGGGTCTGCTGCTGGCTGTCGGCCTTGCCTTTGGGCTTGCTGTTGGCAGCGATCACCGTGTTGACCCGGCCACCGCTGCGCGCCGGGGTGCGCTTGGTGTTGTCCTGCATCACCAGGGTCTGGCCGACCTTGAGGTTCTTGCCGGTCAGCTTATTCCAGCGCTGCAGATCCTTGACTTCGACCTTGTTGGCCTTGGCGATGGAACCAAGATTGTCGCCGCGTTTGACCCGGTAGGCGCGCTTGAGCTTCGCCACTTCAGTCGGATCAGCACCGTCGAACACCGGCTTCAGCGAGCGCGGACTGATCAGCTCTTCAGGCCGCATGGTCTGCAGGCTGGCGGTCAGCAGTTGCGCCTTCGACGTCGGCACCAGCAGATGCTGCGGGCCGTCGATGGTGGTGCGCTGCTTGAAAGCCGGGTTGAGCTGGAACAGCTCGTCTTCGTCGATGTTGGCCACCGCTGCGACCTTGGACAGGTCCATGCGCTGGTTGATTTCGACGACCTGGAAATACGGTTCGTTGGCGATCGGGTTGAGGTTCACCCCGTAGGCTTCCGGGGCCAGTACCACTTGCGACAGGGCCAGCAGTTTTGGCACGTAAGCCTGGGTTTCTGCCGGCAACGACGACAGGTTCCAGTAGTCGGTCGGCAGGCCGAGCTTCTCGTTACGCTCGATGGCGCGGCTGACCGTGCCTTCACCGGCGTTATACGCCGCCAGGGCCAGCAGCCAGTCACCGTTGAACATGTCGTGCAGACGAGTCAGGTAGTCCATCGCGGCGGTGGTCGAGGCGGTGATATCGCGACGGCCATCATAGAAGCGGGTCTGGCGCAGGTTGTAGTAGCGACCGGTGGACGGAATGAACTGCCACAGGCCCGAAGCGTCGGCCCGGGAATAGGCCATCGGGTTGTAGGCGCTCTCGATCACTGGCAGCAGGGCCAGCTCCAGCGGCATGTTGCGCTCTTCGAGACGCTCGACGATGTAATGAATGTAGAGACTGCCGCGTTCGCCGGCGTTTTCCAGAAAGGACGGGTTACTGGCAAACCACAGGCGCTGCTGCTCGATGCGCGGGTTGACGCCCAGGCCGTCCTGCAGCTGGAAACCACCGCGCATGCGCTCCCAGATGTCCTGAGGCACCTGCGGGCTGGGCTTTTCGCTGAGCCAGATCGGTTTCTGCTTGGCTCGCGCAGCAATGTTCGGCGTATGGCTCGCTTCAGGCTGCGGAGCATGGCTGGAACAGCCCGCCAACGTGGCGGACACAGCCACCGCGATGGCTTGCGCCAGGCGGGTCAGCGTGTCTGAATTGACGGACTTACGTATGGATGACGACATTGGCTGGAAGTAAGTTCCGGGCAAAAATGTCGGGCGATTCTAGAAAGCGCACCCCCTGCGGTCAACCATTCAGAATTTTTGTACCAGCTGGTGAGTCACTTAGAACTTATCTTTCCATGCCCGCAGAGCCGCAAAAACCTCACTCGGCGCCCGGTTTTGAGCGCCTGCCCGTTCGTCCACTTTTTGTGTAACTAATGTTTCAGCGGTACGCAAAAACGGATTTGTGAGCTTTTCCAGGGCCAGGGTAGAGGGCAGGGTCATCACGCCTTTTTCCCGTTGCCGGGTGACTTTTTCCAGACGGGCGGCAATGTCCGGGTTGCTCGGTTCGACTGCCGCAGCAAACTTCAGATTGCTCAGGGTGTATTCATGGGTGCAATACACCAGCGTATCCTCGGGCAAAGCGGCGAGACGGCCGAGCGAGTGGTGCATCTGCTCCGGCGTGCCTTCGAACAGGCGTCCGCAACCGGCGGCGAACAGGGTGTCGCCGCAAAACAGCAGGCCGTGGTGGTAATAGGCAATGTGGCCGAGGGTGTGACCGGGCACCGCATAGACATCGAAATCCCAGCCGAGGACGCTGACCGTGTCGTTGTCCTTGAGCGCCACGTCGCGCCCCGGGATGTTTTCGCTGGCCGGGCCGTAGACTTTGGCGCCACTCGCCGCTTTCAGGCGTTCGACGCCGCCGACGTGATCGTGATGGTGATGGGTGATCAGAATGTCGCTCAACACCCAGCCCGGGTGCGCGTCGAGCCAGGCCTGCACCGGCGCGGCATCGCCCGGGTCGACCACGGCGCAACGCTGGCTGCGGTGATCCTGTAACAACCAGATGTAGTTGTCGGTGAACGCGGGCAGGGCACTGATCTGTATCATCGTCGGAATTCGCCAAGCGGAAAACATTGGCGCATCTTAGAGCTTCTAGCGGCGTTGGAGAATGACATGACCGATAAAGCGTTCGCTCAGGCCGATCCCGACTGGCTGGCATTGATCGGCGCGGCCCGTGAATGGCTGGCCGGCCCGCTCGGGCAATTTCTGCTGGATGAAGAACGGCGCATGCTCGAAGAAGAGTTGGGGCGGTTCTTCGGCGGCTACCTGGTGCATTACGGGCCGTCGGCCCAGACCCCGCCGTCGGCGCCGCAGGTGCAGCGCAACGTGCGGCTCGGCGCGCCGTTGCCGGGTGTCGAGATCGTCTGCGAGGAACAGGCCTGGCCGCTGAGCGAGCACGCCGCCGACGTGGTGGTGTTGCAGCACGGTCTGGATTTCTGCCTGTCGCCCCACGGCTTGCTACGCGAAGCGGCGAGCAGTGTACGCCCCGGCGGGCATCTGCTGATCATCGGCATCAACCCCTGGAGCACCTGGGGTTTGCGCCACGTATTCGCCCACGACGCCTTGCGCCAGGCACGCTGCATCTCGCCATCGCGGGTCGCCGACTGGCTCAATCTGCTGGGGTTTGCGCTGGAGAAACGCCGCTTCGGGTGCTATCGTCCGCCGCTCGCGTCGCCCAAGTGGCAGGCCCGACTGGCCGGCTGGGAACGCAAGGCCGGCGACTGGCAACTGTCGGGCGGTGGCTTCTATTTATTGGTCGCGCGCAAGATCGTGGTCGGCCTGCGCCCGGTGCGTCAGGAGCGTCGCGAGCCGATGGGCAAGCTGATTCCGCTGCCGATGGCCAAGGTCAACCGCCGTCGTATCGAACCGTAAACCTTCTTTTTATAGTGGCCGGACTTGTTCCGGCCGCGGCCATCGTCGATCCGCGATTGACGGGGCCAGGCATTTTTCTGGATAGAGTGGCATGAGCGAAAGCGTCGATAGCGTAGAACTGTTCACCGACGGTGCCTGCAAGGGCAACCCCGGCCCGGGCGGCTGGGGCGCCTTGCTGGTGTGCAAGGGCGTCGAAAAGGAACTGTGGGGCGGCGAAGCCAACACCACCAACAACCGCATGGAACTGCTCGGCGCCATCCGTGGCCTCGAAGCCTTGAAGCGGCCGTGCGAAGTGCTGCTGGTGACCGACTCGCAATACGTGATGAAGGGCATCAACGAGTGGATGGCCAACTGGAAAAAACGCGGCTGGAAGACAGCGGCGAAAGAGCCGGTGAAAAACGCTGACCTTTGGAAAGAGCTGGATGAGCAGGTCAATCGCCACAAGGTCACCTGGAAGTGGGTGCGCGGGCACATTGGCCATCACGGTAACGAACGGGCTGACCAGTTGGCCAACCGTGGGGTGGATGAGGTTCGCGGGTACAAGCAGAGCTGATTAACGGCGCTGCACTGTGGTACGGCCCATTCGCGAGCAGGCTCGCTCCCACATTGGAATGCGCTTCCCTGTGGGAGCGAGCCTGCTCGCGAATGGGGCGACACGGTCTGACTGAAACACCCCCACCGAGCGTGTTAACATCGCCGCTTTTGCACGATTGACCCCGTTGAGAATTGAACACTGATGGCCACCAGATCCGTTGTACTCGATACCGAAACCACCGGCATGCCGGTGACCGATGGTCACCGGATCATTGAAATCGGCTGTGTCGAACTGATCGGTCGGCGCCTGACAGGCCGGCACTTTCACGTCTACCTGCAACCGGATCGCGAGAGTGACGAGGGCGCGATTGGCGTTCACGGCATCACCAACGAATTCCTCGTCGGCAAACCGCGGTTCGCCGAAGTCGCCGACGAGTTCTTCGAGTTCATCAACGGCGCGCAGCTGATCATCCATAACGCGGCGTTCGACGTTGGCTTCATCAACAACGAATTTGCCTTGATGGGTCAGCACGATCGCGCTGACATCACCCAGCACTGCACCATTCTCGACACCCTGATGATGGCGCGGGAACGTCACCCGGGGCAGCGCAACAGCCTCGACGCCTTGTGCAAACGTTATGGCGTCGACAACTCTGGCCGTGAACTGCACGGCGCCTTGCTCGACTCGGAGATTCTCGCCGACGTCTACCTGACCATGACCGGTGGCCAGACCAGCCTGTCACTGGCCGGCAACGCTTCCGACGGCAATGGCACGGGCGAGGGCGCGGACAACTCCGCCACCGAAATCCGTCGTCTGCCGGCGAGTCGTCAGCCTGCGCGGATCATTCGGGCGACGGAAGAGGAACTGGCGGCGCATATGGCGCGCCTGGAGATCATTGCCAAGTCGGCGGGCGGTCCGGCGCTGTGGACGCAGATTGCCGAGGCTGATGCTCAAGCTTGACCCCCTCTGTGGCGAGGGAGCTTGCTCCCGCTTGGCTGCGAAGCAGTCATAAAACCTGAATGCACTATTGATGCTGAACGAATACTGGGGGCCGCTTCGCGCCCCAGCGGGAGCAAGCTCCCTCGCCACAAAAGCCGAGTCAGGCTGAGTGAAGCCAAGTGGCCACCCTCGCCACTTTCGCTGCAACCCTCTACCCTGAGTGCATTGGCAGACTTTGATCCGCCGCCTCGGGACACTGAGCCTCATGTACAAAGATTTGAAGTTTCCGGTGTTGATCGTCCACCGCGACATCAAGGCCGACACGGTCGCCGGTGACCGTATCCGTGGCATCGCCCGGGAGTTGGAGCAGGAAGGTTTCAATATCGTTTCGGCCATCGACTACACCGAAGGGCGGTTGGTGGCCTCCACCCATCATGGTCTGGCGTGCATGCTGATCGCTGCCGAAGACGCCAGCACCAACTCGCATCTGCTGCAGAACATGGCCGAACTGATCGGTCTGGCCCGGGTGCGCGCGCCGGATCTGCCGATCTTTGCCCTCGGCGAACAGGTCACTCTGGAAAACGCCCCCGCCGATGCCATGGCCGAGCTCAATCAACTGCGCGGCATTCTCTACCTGTTCGAAGACACTGTGCCGTTTCTGGCGCGGCAAGTGGCGCGGGCCGCGCGCAAGTATCTGGACGGTCTGCTGCCGCCGTTTTTCAAGGCGCTGGTGCAGCACACCGCCGACTCCAACTATTCCTGGCACACCCCCGGGCATGGCGGTGGCGTGGCTTATCACAAGAGTCCGGTGGGGCAGGCGTTTCATCAGTTCTTTGGCGAAAACACCCTGCGTTCGGACTTGTCGGTATCGGTGCCGGAACTCGGTTCACTGCTCGATCACACTGGGCCGCTGGCCGAAGCCGAAGAGCGCGCCGCGCGCAACTTCGGCGCCGATCACACGTTTTTCGTGATCAATGGCACCTCGACCGCCAACAAGATCGTCTGGCACTCGATGGTCGGTCGGGATGATCTGGTGCTGGTCGATCGCAACTGCCACAAGTCGGTGCTGCACGCGATCATCATGACCGGCGCGATCCCGCTGTACCTGTGCCCGGAGCGCAATGAGCTGGGGATCATCGGCCCGATTCCGCTGAGCGAATTCAGTCGCGAATCGATTCAGGCGAAGATCGACGCCAGCCCGCTGACCAAGGGCCGGGCGCCGAAAGTCAAACTGGCGGTGGTGACCAATTCGACCTACGACGGCCTGTGCTACAACGCCGAGCTGATCAAACAGAGCCTGGGCAATAGCGTTGAAGTGCTGCATTTCGATGAGGCGTGGTACGCCTACGCGGCGTTTCACGAGTTCTTCGCCGGGCGTTATGGCATGGCCACCTCGCGCACCGAAGACAGCCCGCTGGTGTTCACCACTCATTCCACGCACAAGCTGCTCGCCGCGTTCAGCCAGGCCTCGATGATTCATGTGCAGGACGGCGGTGCGCGGCAACTGGACCGTGACCGTTTCAACGAAGCGTTCATGATGCACATCTCGACTTCGCCGCAGTACAGCATCATCGCTTCGCTGGATGTGGCCTCGGCCATGATGGAAGGCCCGGCCGGGCGTTCGCTGTTGCAGGAAACCTTCGATGAAGCGCTGAGTTTTCGCCGGGCGCTGGCCAATCTGCGCGAGCACATTGCGGCGGATGACTGGTGGTTCTCGATCTGGCAGCCGCCCGGCGTCGAAGGCATCGACCGGGTGCAGACCGAAGACTGGCTGCTGCAGCCGGACGCCGACTGGCACGGCTTCGGCGAAGTCAGTGACGACTATGTGCTGCTCGACCCGATCAAAGTGACCCTGGTCATGCCCGGGTTGAATGCCGGTGGGGCGCTGAGCGAGAAGGGCATCCCGGCGGCGGTGGTCAGCAAGTTCCTCTGGGAGCGCGGGCTGGTGGTGGAGAAGACCGGGCTGTATTCGTTCCTGGTGCTGTTCTCGATGGGCATCACCAAGGGCAAGTGGAGCACGCTGCTCACCGAATTGCTGGAATTCAAGCGCAGTTACGACGCCAACGTCAGTCTGGCCACTTGCCTGCCTTGCGTGGCGCAGCAAGACACCGCGCGCTATCGCGGCATGGGCCTGCGTGACCTGTGCGATCAACTGCACGCCTGTTACCGCAGCAACGCCACCGCCAAACATCTGAAACGCATGTACACGGTGCTGCCGGAAATCGCCATGAAGCCGGCCCATGCCTATGATCATCTGGTGCGCGGCGAAGTCGAGGCGGTGCCGATCGATGAGCTGGAAGGAAGGATCGCGGCGGTGATGCTGGTGCCGTATCCACCGGGAATTCCGTTGATCATGCCGGGGGAGCGCTTTACCGAGGCAACCCGCTCGATCATCGACTACCTGAAGTTTGCCCGCACGTTCGATAGCAGCTTCCCCGGTTTCGTCGCTGATGTGCATGGACTGCAACATGAAGACGAGGGCAATGGACGGCAGTACACCGTCGATTGCGTCAAGGAATGAGGACTTTTCCGAGTATGCAACCGGTCATGAATCCGAAATACCCAGGGCTGTCGGTGCGCGTCGCCGACGATGGTTTCGCGGCGTATATCTGGGGCAGCGACTTCAGTTTCGAGGTCGCCGCGTACGGTGCCGCCGTCATTGGTCAACCGGTCGAGCGCTGGGCGGTGACGCCGATCGTGCCGTACCGCAAGTGCTACGGCATTGATCCTGAAGAGTTCAGCAGCTATCGCGATGCCGCCGACAGCGCGATCTTCATGGCGTACCTGGACGACGAGCCGGTCGGTCATCTGGTGATCAGCACCAACTGGAATGGCTTCGCCCATATCGATGAGCTGGCGGTACACGCACCGGCGCGCCGGCATGGTGTGGCCAAGGCGCTGCTGGATGTTGCGCAGTTCTGGAGTCGCAAGAAAAAACTGCCGGGGATCATGCTCGAGACGCAGAACAACAACCTCGGCGCCTGTCGTTTGTATGAGCGTTGTGGCTACGAGATTGGCGGTATCGACCATTTGCGTTATCGCGGGATTGACCCGAACACCGCGGAAATCGCGCTGTTCTGGTATCGACTGTTCGATAACCCTCTGGAACACCCGCTCAGCTCGCCAGCATCGCCTCGGCTTGTTCCGTGACGATCGTCAGCAGGGTCTGAATCGCTGTCGGCGTGGCGCTGTGTCGGTAGGTCAGGGCATACAGGCTGATCGGCACCGCCGGTGACAACGGGCAGACATCCAGTCCGCTCGTCCGCGCGCCGAGGGCGGTGAATGGGTCGACGATGGCCAGGCCTTCGCCGGCCTCGACCATGCTGCGCATCATCTGATGGGTTTGTACTCGGGTCTGGATGCTCGGCGCCGGGCGTAGGGCCTGGAGTTTGTGCTCCAGCGCCGGGCTCAATGGGTCGTGGCCTTCGAGGCCAATCATTGCCTGGCCAGCCAGATCCTGCAGGGAAATGTATTTTTGCTTCGGTTGCAGCCAGCCGTGGGGCGCGAGCAGTTGCAGCTTGCCGTGGGCCAATGGCTGGCAGTGGATGTCGGGGTGTTCCGGATCGTGCAGGCTCAGGCCCAGATCGCTTTCGCGCAGCAGCAGGCTGCGGACGATGTCGCAGGTCGGAGAGCTGAGCAAGCGGCAAGGAGCGTCGGGCAAGCGTCGGCGCAGCAGCGCGATACTTTGCGGCAACAGCTGTTGCGCCAGCGGCGGGGTGCCGATGATGCGCAGGGGCGGGGCGAGGTATTGCTTGAGGCTGCTGGCCAAGCGCTGCACCGGTTCCAGTGCCTCATAGACATGAGCGATCTCGACTTGCAGCGCCCGCGCTTCGGGCGTCGATTGCAATCGACCGCGTACGCTGGCGAACAGCATGAACCCCAGCTCGCTCTCGGCTTCGCGCAAACGCTCTTCGACCTCGGTCACCGGGAGCTGCAGCCATTCGGCGGCGGTGCCCAGGTGACCGGTCTGCAAGAGCGCCTGAATCACTTCGATATGACGTAAACGCATGCGTGAAGTCCATGTCCAGCAGGTGGGGTCAGTGGCTGAATCCTACCCCAAGTCTGCGCATATGACTTCTGCTCATAACGGCCAGTTATGACGCGACGGTTGTCTCAGGCTCGCGGGTCAGGGTGATACCTGACTGAACCAGGAGAAACTCGGTGTCACTGACTTTGTTGACGCGATCGCCAATGGCCAGTTTGTAAATCGGCTCCGAGCCAGTGGAACCGTCTGCCGACGGGGTGGATTCCTGGAACTCATGCACGGAATAAACGCGGCCTTCCGCATCTCTTGCATGGAACTGACCGACGAGTACTGCTGCCATCTGCTTAGAACCTCTGGAGATAAAACGCTTGATTTGCGGCTTGGTAGACCGTCATCAAGCCCTGTAAGTTTTCCTACAGGAAAAAAATAATCAGCGCGCAGGAATTTCCCTTGCTCGCTGGTGAAACTGTCATCGAATCATCTATAACTACTGGCTCTTCCCACCGACAGTCGAGAGTCTTCCATGAGCAATGTCTACAACGTCGCTGTAGTCGTCGGCAGCCTGCGCAAAGCATCGATCAACCGCAAAGTCGCGCTGGCGCTGGCCGAGCTGGCACCGGCGAACCTCAAACTGAAGATTGTCGAGATTGGCGACCTGCCACTCTATAACGAAGACATCGACGGCGATTCACCGCCGGCAGCCTACAGCACTTTCCGCCAGGAAGTCGGTTCTTCCGACGCGGTGCTGTTCGTCACCCCGGAATATAACCGCTCGGTGCCGGCGCCTTTGAAGAATGCGATTGACGTGGGTTCGCGGCCGTATGGCAAGGCCGTCTGGAGCGGCAAACCGGGTGCGGTGATCAGTGTGTCGCCGGGGGCGATTGGCGGTTTTGGTGCCAACCAGCATTTGCGCCAATCCTTCGTGTTTCTCGATGTGCCGTGCATGCAGCAGCCGGAAGCGTATCTGGGGGGCGCGGGTTCGGCGTTTGACGAGGCGGGCAAGTTGAGCGAGTCGGTCAAACCGTTCCTGCAGAATTTCATCAATGCGTATGGGAAATTTGTGGAACAACACAAGAAATAATCGGGTCTGAGCTGCGGCTCGAAAAAATCCTGTGGGAGCGAGCCTGCTCGCGAAAGGGCCATCAGCCACATCTCGTGGTTACTGACAGTCCGTTTTCGCGAGCAGGCTCGCTCCCACAGTTGTGTGGTTTGGCTTGTTTTCTTCATTAAGGCTGTCGCGAATGCTCGCTGCGTCACTGATCTTCCTGCTGACCATCACCCTTGTCATCTGGCAACCCAAAGGCCTCGGGGTCGGCTGGAGCGCGACGCTCGGCGCGGTGCTGGCGCTGATCTTCGGCGTCGTGCACCTGAGCGATATTCCGCTGGTGTGGCAGATCATCTGGAACGCCACCGGCACGTTCGTTGCGCTGATCATCATCAGCCTGTTGCTCGACGAAGCCGGTTTCTTCGCCTGGGCCGCGCTGCACGTGGCGCGCTGGGGGCGGGGCAGTGGGCGCAAGCTGTTTGCCTTCATGGTGCTGCTCGGCGCGCTGGTGTCGGCGTTGTTCGCCAATGACGGCGCGGCGCTGATCCTCACGCCGATCGTGATTTCGATGCTGCTGGCGCTGCGCTTTTCCCCGGCGGCGACCCTGGCGTTCGTCATGGGCGCCGGCTTCATCGCCGACACTGCGAGCCTGCCGCTGGTGGTGTCGAATCTGGTCAACATCGTTTCGGCGGACTTCTTTCACATCGGCTTCAACCGCTATGCGGCGGTGATGGTGCCGGTCAACTTCGTCAGTGTGGCCGCGACGCTGGGCGTGCTGATGTGGTTTTTCCGTCGCGACATCCCCAAGGCTTACGATCCCGAACAGCTCGAACAGCCGCACACGGCGATCCACGACAAGGCCACGTTCTATGCCGGTTGGGTAGTGCTGGTGATTCTGTTGATCGGCTGTTTCTTCCTCGAACAGCTGGGCATCCCGATCAGCGCGATCTCGGCGGTCTGTGCGGCGCTGCTGTTGGGGATCGCAGCCCGTGGCCACAAGATTTCCACGCGCAAGGTGCTGAAAGAAGCGCCGTGGCAGATCGTGATTTTCTCGCTGGGCATGTATCTGGTGGTGTATGGCCTGCGCAATGCCGGGCTGACCGGCTACTTGGCCGGCTGGCTGGATGTGTTCGCCGGGTATGGCGTGTGGGGGGCGGCGCTGGGCACCGGGGTGCTGACGGCGTTGTTGTCATCGATCATGAACAACTTGCCGACAGTGCTGATCGGCTTGTTGTCGATCGATGCCAGTCAGGCCAGCGGTGTGATCAAGGAAGCGATGATCTACGCCAACGTGATCGGCAGCGACTTGGGGCCGAAAATCACCCCGATCGGCAGTCTGGCGACCTTGCTCTGGCTGCATGTGCTGGCGCGCAAGAATATCCGGATTGGCTGGGGCTATTACTTCAAGGTCGGGATTGTGCTGACGGTGCCGGTGTTGTTGATTACTTTGGCGGCTTTGGCGTTGCGGTTATCCCTTTAGACCGAGTCGGACTTATCGCTGGCAAGCCAGCTCCCACAGGGTTTGTGGTGTGGCTCAGGTAGTGAGTACATAGAAGATCCTGTGGGAGCTGGCTTGCCAGCGATGGGGCCGGTGCAAACACCGCAAATTTTCAGGCCTGGCCCGGCACATTCGGCCAAAGATCCGCCACCAGAAACAACCGCTCCGCCTCTTCCCATTCGCCCTGCGCATTCTCGGTCAGGCGCACCAGCAGTTGCGCCGGGGCCATCGGTTCCAGGTCGTCCAGCCACATCTGCAGATGTTCAGCACTCCAGGTCTGATCCGCCGGGTAGTGTGCCGGCGCCAGCCATGCATGGCGGGGCAGGGGTTGCCAGCGCCCGGCCGGACGTTGAGCGACGAACGCCGGCCAATCCTTCTGATGCAGCCAGCTCCCGCGCAAATGTTGCGGATGCGCGCCGCTCGGTGATGCAGACGTGCCGGGCCACGGGTACAACAGGTATCCGCCCAGCCACAACTGCGCACTGAACACCTCGATATCCAGCTTCGCCAGCACCTCACGGCTTTCCGGGCGCGCCGAGATCGGCAGTTGATGTTCGGCCAGATGCGCCAGTTTGCGGTCCAGTCGATCGTGACAGCCCGGCCCCAGCCACTGCGCCGGGTCGTGGCCGTCGCCTTCCTGCGGGCCGAGGTAGAGCTTGATCGCCAGTTCCAGGTGATGCACGCCGTCGCGGTCGCGCAGCAGCATGTCGAGTTCACCGAGGGTGTGGCCTTCGCGGCGGATCGGCAGGTTGGCGGCAATCAGTTCGATGCCCGGCGCATGCTGCACGGCAAACTGCCACAACCGTTCGTAATACAGGCCCAGCCGCCGCGTGCGCGCCTGCGACAGCCAATGCAACAAGCCATAACTGTCGCGATCGAGTTGCCGCAGCCAGTGCTCCAGGCGCTGCGGATCACTGACCCAGTCGCTGCCGGCCAGCGGATGGCGCTGCGGCCACGGCGTTGCGGCCAGCATCGGAGGGGCGAGAATCACCCACGCCAGGTCACGCACTTCCGGATGGCGTAATTGGTGTGGTAACTGGAGCAGGTCGGGAAACAGGATCATCTTGCGAGCATAGCCTGAAACACGCGCGCCCCCTTGAGGCTGAAAGGATTTTGTCTATGGCGGGCTTTCGCCCATAATCGTGTTTTTCGCGTTTTCGATTGTCCGCAGAGGTCCCATGGAGCAATTTCGTAATATCGGCATCATCGGTCGCCTGGGCAGTTCCCAGGTGCTGGATACCGTCCGCCGACTGAAACGCTTTCTGCTCGATCGTCACCTGCACGTGATTCTCGAAGACACCATCGCCGAAGTCCTGCCGGGCCATGGCCTGCAAACCTCGTCACGCAAGATGCTCGGCGAAGTCTGCGACATGGTCATCGTCGTCGGCGGTGACGGCAGCCTGCTCGGCGCCGCGCGGGCGCTGGCCAAGCACAATATTCCGGTACTCGGGATCAACCGGGGCAGCCTCGGTTTTCTCACCGACATTCGTCCCGATGAGCTGGAAGTCGAAGTGGCCAAGGTGCTCGACGGCCACTATCTGGTGGAAAACCGCTTCCTGCTGCAAGCCGAGGTGCGCCGGCATGCCGAGGCCATTGGCCAGGGCGATGCGCTGAATGACGTGGTGCTGCACCCGGGCAAATCGACGCGGATGATCGAGTTCGAGCTGTACATCGACGGCCAGTTCGTTTGCAGCCAGAAGGCCGACGGCCTGATCGTCGCCACGCCGACCGGTTCCACCGCGTACGCGCTGTCCGCCGGTGGCCCGATCATGCATCCCAAGCTCGATGCCATTGTGATCGTGCCGATGTACCCCCATATGTTGTCGAGCCGGCCAATTGTGGTCGATGGCAACAGTGAGCTGAAAATCGTCGTGTCGAAAAACATGCAGATCTACCCGCAGGTCTCCTGCGACGGGCAGAACCACTTCACCTGCGCGCCGGGCGACACCATCACCGTCAGCAAAAAAGCCCAGAAGCTGCGGCTGATTCACCCGCTCGACCACAACTACTACGAAGTCTGCCGGACCAAGCTCGGCTGGGGCAGCAAGTTGGGTGGTGGAGGCGACTGATGCTCGATCCCGCGCGCAGTTATGACTTGATTGGTGACGTGCACGGATGCGCCCTGACCCTCGAACACTTGCTTGACCGTCTCGGTTATCACAAGCAGGGCGGGGTCTGGCGGCATCCATCGCGCATGGCCGTGTTCGTCGGCGACATCATTGACCGTGGCCCGCGAATCCGCGAGGCACTGCACATCGTCCACGACATGGTCGAGGCCGGGCAGGCGCTGTGCATCATGGGCAATCACGAATTCAACGCACTGGGCTGGAGCACGCCGGCGCTGCCGGGCAGCGGCAAGCAGTTCGTCCGAGAGCACACGCCGCGCCATGCACGCCTGCTGCACGAAACCCTGACCCAGTTCGAAGACCATCCGGGCGACTGGCATGATTTCCTCAACTGGTTCTACGAGCTGCCGCTGGTGGTTGATGCCGGGCGCTTCCGTGTGGTGCACGCCTGTTGGGATGCCAGCCTGATCGAACCATTGCGCGGGCTGTTTCCCGATGCGCGCATCGACGAGCACTTTCTCCAGGCGTCGGCCGTGCCCGGCAGTTTCGCCTGCACCGTGTTCGACCGCTTGCTGCGCGGCACCGACATGCGCCTGCCGGATGGCTTGACCATGACCAGCGGCGACGGTCTGGTGCGCTCGTTCTTCCGCACCAAATTCTGGGAAGACGACCCGAAAACCTACGGCGACATCGTCTTCCAGCCAGATGCGCTGCCGGAGCCGGTGGCGCAGAAACCGCTGACCTCCAGCGAGAAAAACAACCTGCTGCGCTACGGCATTGACGAGCCCTTGCTGTTCGTCGGCCACTACTGGCGTAGCGGCAAACCGGCGCCGATCCGCCCGAACCTCGCGTGTCTCGATTACAGCGCGGTGCTCTACGGCAAACTGGTGGCCTATCGTCTGGATCAGGAAACACGTCTGGATCCGCATAAATTTGTCTGGGTCGATGTCGAGCGGCCGGAGGTGCTGCAATGAGTGCGGTAGCGGTATTGCGTCTGCCGTTGGCGGTGGATCTGAGCGGTTTCGTCAAACTGCTGCAACGGATGCAGGTGCCGCATCGAGTCAGCGAAGAGGCGGGCGAGCAGGTGCTGTGGGCGCCAGCGGAAATCAGCGAGGACGTGCGTTCACTGTACGAGCGCTTCCCGGCCGGTGACCCCGATCAGCAACTGGACATCCCGGCGGCGCCGGCCTTCAAGCGCCCGAGCTTCGCCGAGCAACTCAAACACGCCAAGGCCACCGGGTTGATCCTGCTGCTGAGCCTGCTGGTCGGTGGCCTGACCTATCTGGGTGACAACCTCGACACCATTCGCTGGCTGACCTTCCTCGACTTCCGCGTGGTCGGCGAATACATCCAGTTCACGCCGCTGGCCGACAGCCTGGCGGCGGGGCAGTGGTGGCGCCTGTTCACGCCGATGCTGCTGCACTTCGGCATCCTGCACCTGGCCATGAACGGCATGTGGTACTGGGAGCTGGGGCGGCGCATCGAGTCACGTCAGGGCAGCATCAACCTGCTCGGGCTGACCCTGCTGTTCAGCCTGGTGTCGAACTACGCGCAGTTTGCCTGGAGCGGCCCGAGCCTGTTTGGCGGCTTGTCCGGCGTGCTCTACGGTTTGCTCGGCCATTGCTGGATTTTCCAGTTGCTGGCGCCGAACCCGGCGTATCGCCTGCCGCGAGGCGTGCTGGTGATGATGCTGGTGTGGCTGGTGATTTGCATGTCCGGACTGGTCTCGATGATCGGTTTCGGCCAGATCGCCAACGCCGCGCACGTCAGCGGGTTACTCATCGGATGCTTCACCGGTTTGTTGGGCGGTTTGTGTAACCGCCGTAAACTGGCCGCCTAAATTTTCAGTGAATAAAGAGCACGGAGACCCTGATGTCCTCTTTTAACGACATGATCAAAAACATCACCCCGGACATCTACGAGAGCCTGAAACTGGCCGTGGAAATCGGCAAGTGGTCCGACGGCGGCAAACTCACCGCCGAACAGCGCGAGCTGTCGCTGCAGGCGATGATCGCCTGGGAAATCCAGAACCTGCCTGAAGATCAGCGCACCGGTTACATGGGCCCGCAGGAATGTGCGTCGAAGTCGATCGAAGTGCCGAACATCCTGTTCAAGTCGGATGCCATCCATTGATCGAGATTGGCCGCGGTGCAATCAGCAAAATGTCGGCGCGCCTGGACGGGCCGAATGTGCAATACGCGTTTCGTCTGGATGACGTCGAGGTGCCGGTCAACCCCATGATCGGCACCACGGTGCGTCTGGAGTACCTGGGGGCGATTCATTGCACCCATTGCGGGCGCAAGACCAAAACCAGTTTCAGCCAGGGTTACTGCTACCCGTGCATGACCAAACTGGCGCAGTGCGATCTGTGCATCATGAGCCCGGAGCGTTGTCACTTCGAGGCCGGCACCTGCCGGGAGCCGGAGTGGGGTCAGAAGTTCTGCATGACTGATCATGTGGTGTATCTGGCCAACTCGTCGGGGATCAAGGTCGGTATCACCCGCGCCACGCAGTTGCCGACCCGCTGGCTCGATCAGGGCGCGAGTCAGGCGCTGCCGATCATGCGCGTATCGACGCGCCAGCAGTCGGGCTTCGTCGAAGACCTGTTCCGCAGCCAGGTGGCCGACAAGACCAACTGGCGCGCCTTGCTCAAGGGCGATGCGGCGGCGGTGGATCTGGCGCAAGTGCGCGATCAACTGTTTGAAAGCTGCGCCGAGGGCTTGCAAGGCCTGCAGCAGCGATTCGGCCTACAAGCAATTCAGACGATTGCCGATGTAGAACCTCTCGAAATCCGCTATCCGGTCGAGCAATACCCGGCCAAAATCGTCAGCTTCAACCTGGACAAGAACCCGATTGCCGAAGGCACGCTGCTGGGAATCAAGGGTCAGTACCTGATTTTTGACACCGGCGTGATCAACATTCGTAAATACACGGCCTATCAGCTCGCCGTGCATCAATAAGGATTCCAGCATGCGCACCGAACAACCGAAGATGATTTACCTGAAGGACTATCAGGCCCCCGAGTACCTGATCGACGAGACGCACCTGACCTTCGAGCTGTTCGAGGACCACAGCCTGGTCCACGCGCAACTTGTGATGCGCCGCAACCCGGAGCGTGGCCCGGGCCTGCCGCCGCTGGTGCTCGACGGCCAGCAGTTGGAACTGCTGTCGGTAACCCTGGCCGACCAGGAACTGAGCGCCAGTGATTACCAGCTGAGCGAAAACACCCTGACCCTGCAGCCGGCCAGCGCCAGCTTCACGGTCGACACCAGCGTCCGGATTCACCCGGAAACCAATACCGCGCTGGAAGGCCTGTACAAGTCCGGCACGATGTTCTGTACCCAGTGCGAGGCCGAAGGCTTCCGCAAGATCACCTATTACCTCGACCGCCCGGACGTGATGAGCAAGTTCACCACCACGGTGGTCGCCGAGCAGCACAGCTATCCGGTGCTGCTGTCCAACGGCAACCCGATTGCCTCCGGCCCGGGCGAAGACGGCCGACACTGGGCGACCTGGGAAGACCCGTTCATGAAACCGGCGTACCTGTTCGCGCTGGTGGCCGGTGATTTGTGGTGTGTCGAAGACACCTTCACCACCATGACCAATCGCAATGTTGCACTGCGCATTTACGTCGAGCCGGAAAACATCGACAAGTGCCAGCACGCGATGAACAGCCTGAAGAAGTCGATGCGCTGGGACGAAGAGGTCTACGGTCGCGAGTACGATCTGGACATCTTCATGATCGTCGCCGTCAACGACTTCAACATGGGCGCGATGGAGAACAAGGGCCTCAACATTTTCAACTCCAGCGCCGTGCTGGCCCGCGCCGAAACCGCCACCGACGCCGCACACCAGCGGGTCGAGGCAATCGTCGCCCACGAATACTTCCACAACTGGTCGGGCAACCGCGTGACCTGCCGCGACTGGTTCCAGCTGTCGCTGAAAGAAGGCTTCACGGTGTTCCGCGACGCCGGTTTCTCCTCGGACATGAACTCGGCCACGGTCAAGCGCATTCAGGACGTGGCGTACCTGCGCACCCACCAGTTCGCCGAAGATGCAGGTCCCATGGCCCACGCGGTACGCCCGGACAGCTTCATCGAGATCTCCAACTTCTACACCCTGACCGTGTACGAAAAGGGCTCGGAAGTGGTCGGCATGATCCACACCCTGCTGGGCGCCGAAGGCTTCCGCAAGGGCAGTGACCTGTACTTCGAACGCCACGACGGCCAGGCCGTGACCTGCGACGATTTCGTCAAGGCCATGGAAGACGCCAACGGTGTCGACCTGACCCAGTTCAAACGCTGGTACAGCCAGGCCGGCACGCCGCGTCTGGCGGTCAGCGAGTCCTACGACGCCGCGGCGAAAACCTACAGCCTGACCTTCCGCCAGAGCTGCCCGGAAACCCCGGACAAGGTGGAAAAACTGCCGTTCGTGATTCCGGTCGAACTCGGTCTGCTCGACAGCAAAGGCAACGAGATCGCGCTGCGTCTGGCCGGTGAAGCGTCGGCGCAAGGCACCACCCGCGTGATCTCGGTGACCGAGGCTGAGCAGACCTTCACCTTCGTCGACATCGCTGAACAGCCGCTGCCATCGTTGCTGCGTGGTTTCTCGGCACCGGTGAAACTGAGCTTCCCGTACAACCGTGACCAGTTGATGTTCCTGATGCAACACGACAGCGACGGCTTCAACCGCTGGGATGCCGGTCAGCAGCTGTCGGTGCAGGTCCTGCAGGAGCTGATCGCCCAGCAGCAGAAGGGCGAGAGCCTGGTGCTCGATCCGCGTCTGATCTCGGCGCTGAAAACCGTGCTGTCCGACGAGTCGCTGGATCAGGCCATGGTCGCCGAAATGCTTTCGCTGCCGAGCGAAGCGTATCTGACCGAAATCAGCGAAGTGGCGGATGTCGAGGCGATCCACACCGCTCGCGAGTTTGCCCGCAAGCAACTGGCGGACAATCTGTTCGAAGCGCTGTGGCTGCGTTATCAGGCCAACCGCGACTTGTCGAAGCAGACGCCGTATGTGGCCGAGGCCGAGCACTTTGCCCGTCGCGCGCTGCAGAACATTGCGCTGTCGTATCTGATGCTCAGCGGCAAGCCGGAAGTGCTGGCCGCTACGCAGGAACAGTTCGAAAACAGCGACAACATGACCGAGCGCCTGACGGCGCTGGCGGTATTGGTCAACTCGCCGTTCGAAGAACAGAAGGCCAAAGCGCTGGCGACGTTCGCCGAGCACTTCAAGGACAACCCGCTGGTCATGGATCAGTGGTTCAGCGTGCAGGCCGGCAGCACACTGCCGGGCGGTCTGGCGCGGGTCAAGGCGTTGATGCAGCACCCGGCGTTCAACATCAAGAACCCGAACAAGGTGCGTGCGCTGGTCGGCGCGTTTGCCGGGCAGAACCTGATCAACTTCCACGCCGCCGACGGTTCGGGCTACCGCTTCCTTGCGGATCTGGTGATCGAACTGAACGGCTTCAACCCGCAGATTGCTTCGCGGCAACTGGCGCCACTCACTCGCTGGCGTAAATACGACAGCGCTCGTCAGGCGTTGATGAAGGCTGAGCTGGAGCGGATTCTGGCTTCCGGTCAGCTGTCCAGCGATGTATATGAAGTGGTGAGCAAAAGCCTGGCGTAACGCATAACGAAATGTGGGAGCGGGCTTGCTCGCGAAAGCGGTGTATCAGACACGGAGATGTCGACTGGTATACCGCATTCGCGAGCAAGCCCGCTCCCACAGGTTTTTGCGTTTTCTGTTATTTCAGATCAAACCGATCCAGCTCCATCACCTTGGCCCACGCCGCCACGAAGTCTTTGACGAACTGTTCCTTCGCGTCAGAACTCGCATACACCTCGGCCAGCGCGCGCAGTATCGCGTTGGAACCAAACACCAGATCAACCCGCGTCGCCGTCCACTTCACGCTACCGGTTTTACGGTCGCGTCCTTCGAACTCGTCCGCCGCTGCCGACGTCGGCTTCCACTCCACGCCCATGTCCAGCAGGTTGGTGAAGAAGTCGTTGCTCAGGGTTTCAGTGCGCGAAGTGAACACGCCATGCCGGCTTTGCCCGACGTTCGCCCCCAATACCCGCAGACCACCGACCAGTACGGTCATTTCCGGAGCGGAGAGGGTGAGCAGTTGCGCCTTGTCGATCAGCAGCGCCTCGGCCGACACGGTGTATTTGCCCTTGCTGTAGTTGCGGAAACCATCGGCAATCGGTTCGAGGAAACCAAACGACTCGACATCGGTTTGCTCCTGAGTCGCGTCGGTGCGTCCTGGATTGAACGGCACAGAGACCGAGTGCCCGGCGTTTTTCGCCGCTTGCTCGACCCCGGCGTTACCCGCCAGCACGATCAGATCCGCCAGCGAGACTTTCTTGCCGGATGATCCGGCGTTGAACTCGTTCTGAATGCCCTCAAGGGTCTTCAGCACCTTGTCCAGTTGCTCCGGCTGGTTGGCCTGCCAGAATTTCTGCGGGGCCAGACGCAGACGTCCGCCGTTGGCGCCGCCACGTTTGTCCGAACCACGGAAGGTCGATGCGGCGGCCCAGGCGGTGGAAACCAGTTGCGACACCGACAGACCGGACGCCAGCACTTTGCTTTTCAGCGCAGCCGCGTCGTTGCTGTCGATCAGTGGGTGAGTGGCCTCAGGAATCGGGTCTTGCCACAGCAGTTCTTCGTTGGGCAATTCTGGGCCGAGGTAGCGCGACAGCGGGCCCATGTCGCGGTGGATCAGCTTGTACCAGGCGCGGGCAAAGGCGTCTGCCAGTTGGTCCGGGTTGGCCAGGAAACGGCGGGCGATCGGCTCGTAGATCGGGTCGAAACGCAGCGCCAGGTCGGAGGTGAGCATGGTCGGCGAAAGCTTCTTGCTTGGATCGTGCGCGTGCGGAACGGTGCCAGCGCCGCCGCCGTTCTTCGGTTTCCACTGGTGCGCACCGGCCGGGCTTTTGAACAGTTCCCACTCGAAGCCGAACAGGTTTTCCAGGTAGTTGTTGCTCCACTGAGTCGGAGTGGTGGTCCAGGTGACTTCGAGGCCACTGGTGATGGTGTCGGCGCCTTTGCCGGTGCCGAATGCGTTGCGCCAGCCGAGGCCTTGTTCTTCCAGCCCGGCCGCTTCCGGCTCAGGCCCGACATTGTCGGCCGGGCCGGCGCCGTGGGTTTTGCCGAAGGCGTGACCGCCAGCGATCAGCGCCACGGTTTCTTCGTCGTTCATGGCCATGCGGCCGAAGGTTTCGCGGATATCGCGACCGGAGGCAACCGGGTCGGGATTGCCTTCAGGGCCTTCCGGGTTGACGTAGATCAGGCCCATCTGCACGGCGGCCAATGGATTTTCCAGATTACGTTCGCCCTGATCGGTGCGGCTTTGCTCTTTGCCGTGCAAGTCCGGTTCGGCTACCAGCGTGCCGTCACCGGGCTCCTGCATGGCCGATTTGTCTTTGCCGTAGCGACTGTCGCCGCCAAGCCATTCGCGTTCCGAACCCCAATACACGTCTTCGTCCGGTTCCCAGACATCGGGACGTCCACCAGAGAAGCCGAAGGTCTTGAAGCCCATCGACTCCAGCGCGACGTTGCCAGTGAGCACGATCAGGTCGGCCCAGGAAATATTGCGGCCGTATTTCTGTTTGATCGGCCACAGCAGTCGCCGCGCTTTGTCGAGGCTGACGTTGTCCGGCCAGCTGTTGAGCGGGGCAAAACGCTGTTGCCCGGAGCCGGCGCCACCGCGACCATCGGCGGTGCGATAGGTGCCGGCGCTGTGCCAGGCCATGCGGATGAACAGCGGGCCGTAGTGGCCGAAGTCCGCCGGCCACCAGTCCTGGGAGTCGGTCATCAGCGCACGCAGGTCTTGTTTCAGGGCCTGGAAGTCCAGGCTCTGGAAGGCTTTGGCGTAGTCGAAGTCCTTGCCCAGCGGATCGGACTTGGGCGAGTGCTGGCTGAGGATCTTCAGGTTCAGTTGATTCGGCCACCAGTCACGGTTTGTCGTACCACCACCGGCGGCGTGGTTGAACGGGCATTTCGATTCGTTTGCCATGTTCGAGTCCTTATCAGGTCTTGTGCGGCCGGCTCATGCCGACTTCGGACTAGTAAGGCTAGACCCGACTCGGGCAGTCAGCTAATAGGCCGACTATTGGAGGCTGATAGGCAAACTCTTCAATGAATGATGCTATGGAATGAGTTGAAAGGTTTTTAGCTCGAAATCGACTAAACGACTGTCATTTCTGACAGTGCGCGGAGGAATTAATAAAAAATATATTGGCTGCATGTTAAGGGCCTGATGAATCACAAACCTTTGTTGGCAATCGAGTCGGGAGTGTATTTGCATGAAAAATTCAATTAAACCAGAAGAGCAAATTCTTAAGCTGATTCATGAAGGTCGCGGTAAATATAAAGGCACGTTTAAAGCTAGCGTTGATAACGTAGAGTTCATGTTCGCGGATACGAACGTGGTGTTTCACAGGGCAGGAGAGGAATATTACATTGTTGGGGCTGATAGAGATAATAAAAACTCCGTAGCCTTCTGTGTTCCATGGGCTATAAAAGAAGGCCCTCACGAGGTGAAGTGGTACAAAGGTGGTCTGGTTTGGAGCGTTAGTAAGGGCGGCGATTTTCACGAGATTCAACAAGGGGTGGCAACTGTGACGTTCTTACAAAGCGGCGAATATAAATACGGTGTTAAAGGTGAAATCGATTTTAGTTTGCCTCGAGTAGGGAAAATAACAGGTAAATTTGAAATTAAGCTCCGTGAGTAAACGTAAAGGGACGGATCCAGCCAATCCGTCCCTTCCCTGATTTCAACTCGATTGCACAGTCTCATCATCCGGCAACGCATCCAGCGGATCTTCCTGCCCCGGCAATTCAGTAATCACACTGAAATCCGTGACCTCGACCGCACCCAATCCATAACCCAGCAAGTGAAACGAAAAGGCCTTGCGCTGCTGCGGGTTGTCGAAGCTGAAATCCATCTGCAGCGGCTGATCGGCCGTGGCGACCATCTCGGTCGGCAGGCCCAGTTGCACGTCCTGTTCGAACTCCTTGGCCTTGAGCTGAATGTACGCCGCCTGCTGCGGGTCCACCGAGCGCACGGTCAGGCGCACGCGGGTGTGCGAACCCTTGGGCATTTCCAGGTATTGCGCACCGATCAGGTTATCGGCCCAGTCATCCTTGATCTGCGCCTGCAGCGGGATGACGTTGTTGCTGCCGAACTGGTAACGCTGATTGAGCGGGGTGCGCAGCAGCGACAGGTCCAGCGCCATGGCCCGCGCGGCAATCTGCCGGGCCTGCTGGCTGCTTTCATTGCCCTTGAAGGTGGCCCGCTCGGCAATGAACCCGGCGCTTTCGTAGTAGCGGCAGCGGCGCGGCATGTCGCACTCGGAAAAGATCCCCTGGCCGTTGTGGTAGCGCAGCTTGCCGTTGGTGTAGGACATGATTTCGCGTCCGCTGTCGTAGTCGCGGAACAGCGAACGGCCGCTCAGCGCCGACGGCACCGGCAGATCGAAATAATCAAGGATCGATGCGCTCAGATCGACGTGACCGTAGACCCCGGCATTCAGTCGCGGCAGTTGCTCGTGTTCCGGGGCCAGGGTCAGGTTGAAGCCCCAGGACGATGCCAGACGCACGCCATCGATGCCGTGGGATTCGTCCGAAGTAATCACCACCAGCGTGTCTTTGAGCACGCCCTGGCGTTCGAGGCCGCTGAGGAACTGCTCCAGCGCATCGTCCAGATAACCGACGGCCGCCTGTTTCGGCGTCTCGTAGCGCGCCAGATATTCTTCCGGTGCGGAGTAGGGCTGGTGCGTGCCGACAGTCAGCAGGGTGAGCATCCACGGTTGCTTCTGCTTCTTCAGTTGGCCGACGTAATCCAGCGCGCCTTCGAAGAACGCCTTGTCATCCTTGCCCCACGGGAACTCCAGATAGTTGGCGTTGCTGAACCATTCCAGACCATGGGTCGCATCGAAACCGATGTGCGGCATGATCTTGTCTTTGGCCATGAAGCGCAGACCGGCGCCTTGCAGGTAATGAGTGCTGAAGCCGTTCTGCCGCAGCTGCGCCGGCAGGCAGGCCTGATTGCGCTCCTGCTGGGTGAGCATTTCCACGCCTTTGGGCGTGCCGTTGTTGAGCTTGTCGTAATCGCCACAGAGCATGGCGTACAGGCCGCGAATGGTCTGGTGCGTATGCAGCACGTAATCCGGGGTGTTCATGCCGCGCTCGGCCCAGCGACTGAGATGAGGCATCAGGTCTTCCTGATAATGACTGCCGATGGCCTCGCGATTGGCGCGGAGGTACGCGCCGGGGATGCCCTCCAGGGCGATGATCAGCACATTGCGCGCCTGACCCGGTGCGGCCAGCAGCTTGTGGCCATTGAGATCCAGATCGGTCAGCCCGGCCATCTGTGGCGCGGGTTCTTCGACCTCACCGTCCAGCCATTCCTCGGCCTGCAACTGCAGCTCGGCGACTTGCGAGGCGAGCAACTGATGCGGCAGGTTGTACAGGCGCCACGGGTCTTCATCGTTCGGCCACTGGTTTTGCACGCCCCAGTGCGCGGCGAACAGCAGCGCCGGTGCGGCCCACACGGCACGGGGCAGGGCAGCAGCGGGTTGCGCGCGATTGGCGAAACGCGTCAGCAACCAGAGCAGCAGCGCCAGCAACAGAGCGGCGCCCAACGCCGGGTGGGCAAAGCCGCCACCGGTGGAGTTCTCCACGAACTGCGGGTCAATCAGGTAATGCAGGTCGGATGGGTTCGGCAACCGGCCGACAGCGCTGACCAACTCGGCCGTCGCCACCGCGAGCAATCCCCAGAACAGCAGCAACGGCAACGCCAGCCACCACGCACGGCGATGCAGCAACAGCACCAGCAAACTGCCACTCGCCAGGTCGGACAAATAGCCCAGCGACGACGACCAGCCCAACGCCGCGCGCAGGCACACCGGTACAATCAGCACCAGCAGAATCAGGGAAAACAGGCGGGCATGCGGCTGCCGCAACCAACGCAATAAAACGCTCACAAACAAAGACCTTCCAGCCATCAAACCGTCATAAAAGTGTGCGCGATGATACCAAGGGTGGGCTGTCTGATCGCCCTTTTAAACTACCGGCTGATCCGCTCTCGCAGGCACGGCGCAGGGCTTGAGGCCGTGACTGGCGTTGGTGTCAGCGCGCTGACGGCTGACGCACAGCGTGTAATCGATGGCAGATTTATTGTTTCAGGCTGTTTAAATCAGCGCATGACGGCAAACGTGAGCGTGCTATGGATATTCGATAACGGTATTTAATTTCTGTTTTTTATAGCGATAGAGTTCGGCCTTTCAGCAATCCACCCTGCTGCGAGGTTGTCATGGCCATACCGTTCAAACGTTCTGCGCTGACTCTGTTGGCCGCATCCCTGGCAGGCAGTCTGCTGTTCAGCGCCGGCGCCCAGGCCGAAGGCAAGATCAGCATTGCCCAGCAATTCGGCATCGGTTATCTGATTCTCGATGTGGTCCGTGATCAGCAGTTGATCGAAAAACACGGCAAGGCGCAGGGGCTGGAGATCAAGGTCGACTGGAACAGCATCTCCGGCGCCACTGCGATGAACGAAGCGCTGCTGACCGGCGCGCTGGACGTGGTCTCCGCCGGGGTGCCGCCGATGCTCACCGTGTGGGATCGCACCCGTGGCAAACAGAACGTCAAGGCGATTGCCTCGCTCGGCTCGATGCCCAATTACCTGCTGACCAACAACCCGAACATCAAGACCCTGAAGGATTTCAGCGACAAGGATCGCATCGCCGTGCCAGCGGCGGGCGTGGGGTTCCAGTCGCGGACCCTGCAGATCGAAACGGCCAAGGAATTCGGCAATGACCAGTACAAAAAATTTGACGACATCTCGGTCAGCCTGCCGCACCCGGACGCCACGGCGGCGCTGATTGCCGGTGGTTCGGAAATCAACTCGCACTTCTCCAGCCCGCCGTTCCAGTATCAGGCGTTGCAAAACCCCAACGTGCACAAAGTGCTGAGTTCCTACGACGTGCTCGGCGGTCAGGCCACCTTCAACGTGCTCTACACCACGGAAAAATTCCACGACGAAAATCCCAGGACCTACAAGGCGTTCTACGACGCGTTGGCCGAAGCGGAAAAAATCATCAAGGCCGACAAGCCCGCCGCCGCTCAGGCGTACATCCGCGTCGAACAGTCCAAGCTGCCGCTGGCGCTGGTCGAGCAGATCGTCACCGATCCCGAAATCGACTTCACAGTGGTGCCGCAGCGCACGTTCATCTATGCCGAAAAATTGCAGGAACTGGGCGTGCTGAAGAACAAGGCTGACAGCTGGAAGGATTACTTCTTTGAAGAGGCGCATGGCGGCGCGGGGAGCTGATAACGGCTCGCCAAAGAGTTGAAGCCTGTGGTTGTTTCTGGACAGCCTGATGGCCACTCAGTAGCATTCGAGCCCAACGGATTTTCCCTTCGCACGTCGTCCGATGTGGAGTTCTCAAGGAATCGACATGCGCGACACCCCCAATGGCGAACAACGAACGGTCGTGACCTTGGTCAACGGCGAGATTCATCACGAAACCCAGATCAGTTTCAGCTCGGTGTCGGTCGTCAATGGCGAAGTGCGGGTGCATACCGCTGAAGGCAATCAGATAAATGTCCAGGTACCGGGGGCGGACTTCTCATTGCGCTTTGATCTGGATGGAGTGCAGCAGATTCCAGTGGCGCAGCAGGCACCGGTTGAAACGGTGCCCGTCGATGACGGCCTGAAGTTGTTCACCTCGAAATCCGTGCTGATCACGCTTGGGCTGTGGTTCTTCGTCGGTTCGATTTTCGGTTGGCCGGGATTTTTCGTTGCAGCCGGATATTTCGGCTATCACTGGCGTCAGGTGTTGAAGCGCAAGCAGCAGTTGGCGGCGGTGCCCGTGGAGAAAACTGCGGCGGCATCGCGCTCGGGGATGTCGAGAGAAAGCGTGCGCAATGCACTGGCCCGCAAGCGCGGCTGACATGCGCGATAAAAAAGGGGCGACCTGATCATCAATCAGGCCGCCCCTTTTTATTACCGCCAAGTCAGATCAATGCATCTTGCTGTGATCGTGGCCTTCCATGTGCGTCAGCGCACGGACTTCGGCTTTGACTTCGACGGTTTCTTTCTCGCCCTTGGCGTTTTCCACGGTCAGGGTCAGCGGTACGCTTTCGCCTTCCTTGAGCTGGCCGGTCAGGCCCATCAGCATCACGTGGTAGCCGTTCGGGTCGAAGGTGACGGCTTTGCCGGCTGGCAGGTCGACCGATTTGACCGGGCCCATGCTCATCACGTCGTTCTTCATCGACATTTCGTGGATCTGCACATCCTTGGCCACTGGCGAGGCCACGCTCAGCAGTTTGCTGTCGCTGTCGGCGGTGACGGTCATGAACGCGCCGCTGGCCGATTGGGTCGGCACGGTCGCACGCACCCAGGCATCATCGACCTTGGTCTGAGCCGAGGCTTGAAACGCCAGGCCCAGCAGGGACAGGGCGAAAACGGCGCGTTTGATGTTGTTCAAAACGGGGTGCATCAGCAGACCTCCATAACGGTGAGCAAATCTTCCGTGCACTCTTGTGCCGAAAGCGATACAGACAGACCCATGCGCAACTGGCCGCGCGAGTCGTAGACGTAACTGGTGGACGTGTGGGAGATGGTGTAGGTGTCGCCGGCCGGCACCTTCTCGAAGAACACGTCGAATTCCTTGGCGGTGGCCCGGGTTTCTTCCAGCGTGCCGTACAGTGCGACGAAGCTCGGGTCGAAGGCTTTGACGTAGGCGTCGAGGATCTGCGGCGTGTCGCGTTCCGGGTCGAGGGTGATGAAGATCACCTGCAGACGGTCGCCGTCCTTGCCCATCAGCTTCTTGATTTGCGCGGCGCGGGCGAGGGTGGTCGGGCACACCGCCGGGCATTGGGTGAAGCCGAAGAAGATCATCGGCATCATCCCGCGAAAACTCGACAGCGTCATGGTTTCGCCGTCGGTGTTCTTCAGCTTGAAGGTGCGCCCGAGGATCTTGTCACTCAGGTCCTTGCCGTACTTGTACGACAGTTGGCCACGGGTGTCGCAGCCGGCGAGCAGGCCCAGGCCCAGCACGCCCATTCCCGCAAGCACCTTGCGGCGAGTCAACAAAGCCGTCATCTAATACCGCCTTTTGCAGCCCGTCAGTCGGCAGGACTGGCGGGGGGTTAACCGTAAAAGCGGCGCATGATACCAAACTGACGGCAGACGCCGGCCACGGATCGCCGCGCGGCGCAGGATCGGGCGACAAAAGGTGTAAGAAAAAGTGACGACGGACTACTGAACATTCGCCTCATCGGCCTGCCAGCCGCCGCCCAGCGCGGTGTACAGGTTGACCTCGGCAACCAGCTGCGCCAGCCGATCAGTGATCAGCCCCTGCTGTGAACTGAACAGTGAACGTTGCGCATCAAGAAACGTCAGGCTGCTGTCGACACCGTTTTGATAGCGGTGCTGCGCCAGGTTGTAGTAGTCCTGTGACGCCTGCACCAGATCGCGTTGCGCCTGCAATTGCTGCTGATAAGTGCTGCGCGCCGCCAGGCCGTCGGCGACTTCCTGAAACGCGGTTTGAATCGATTTCTCGTATTCGGCGACCGCGACGTCTTTCTGCAATTTCGAATAATCCAGACTCGCGCGCAGGCTGCCGGCGTTGAAAATCGGCAAGTTGATTTGCGGCTGGAACGTCCAGGCGCCCGAGCCGGCGCTGAACAGTCCGGACAGATCGCGGCTGGAAGTGCCGGCGCTGGCGGTCAGGCTGACACTGGGGAAAAACGCCGCGCGCGCTGCGCCGATATTGGCGTTGGCCGCTTTCAGTTTGTACTCGGCCTGGAGAATGTCCGGGCGCCGTTGCAGCAAGTCCGACGGCAACCCGGCCGGCAATTGCTGAACCAGATCGTTGGCCAGTGGTTGCGCCGGCAGTTGCTCGGGGACCTGAGCGCCAACCAGTAGCGTCAGGCTGTTGAGATCCTGCGCCACCTGGCGTTTGTATCGCGCCAGATTGGCCCGCGAACTGTCGACGCTGGTTTGCGCCTGCGCCTGTTCCAGCGCCGAAGACTTGCCGGCCTCACGGTTGCGCGTGGTCAGGCGCAGACTTTGCTGATCGGCGGCCAGGGTCTGGCGCGTCAGTTCGAGCAACTCCTGATCGGCGCGCCAGGTCAGGTAGGCATTGGCGACGTTGGCCACCAGACTTAGCTCGGCACTGCGCCGCGCCTGCTCGGTCGCCAGCCAGGTTTGCAGCGCCTGCTCGCTGAGGCTGCGCACCCGGCCGAAAAAATCCAGCTCATAGGCACTGACGCCCAGGTTCACCGCATAGGTCGAATTGATCATGGCTTTGCTGCGGGTCACGCTGGGCGGCATGCGCTGGCGTGACTCGCTGGCATTGGCCGACACCGCCGGCAGCAGATCGGCGCGCTGGATCCGGTACTGCGCCTGGAATGCCTCGACGTTCAGCGCGGCCACCCGCAGATCGCGATTGTTGAGCAGCGCGCTTTCGATCAGCTGTTGCAGCGCCGGGTCGTTGAACAGCGTGCGCCAGTCTTCAGTGCGCGCTGTGGCGGGTGTCGGTGCCGGGTAAACCGCGCCTTGCGGGTACTGCGCAGCGCTCGGTGAGGCAGGGCGCTGGTACTCGGGAATCAACGAACAACCGGCCAGCAGGGCGGCGAGGGACAGCAGGGAAATGCGCAGCATCGAACGCTCTCATGCAGAAAAAACACGTGCCGGGGACTGACTCCCCGCACTACCTCGAACACCGTTTAACTCTGACTCCGCCGCTACGCCCCGGCCATCCAGCGCGCCAGACCATGCCGTCCGCTGACCCCCAGTTTGGCGGTCGCCCGTTTGAGGTAGGTCTCGACCGAACTGCTCTTGACCCGCAGCTTCTCGGCCAGTTGCGGCACGGTACCGCCGGTCAGCAGACCCAGGCAGACTTCCTTTTCCCGCGCCGACAGCACGATGCCACCCAGCGCCAGACGTTCGTCGAACACCTGCTGCAACGGCGCCTGTTCCAGGTCGGCCAACGGCAGGCGTGGCTGTTTGGCGATGATCTGCCGACTGAGCTGCGCGTGCCGTTCGATCAGCGGCAACAGCGTGTCGGACAGGCTTTTGAGAAACGACAGTTCCGGCAGGGAAAACACCCGTTGCGTATGCGGTCGGTAGAACGAGATGACACAGCGGCGATTAGAGGTGCGGGACACCAGATTGCACTGGTGCACGCTGTGCTGCGGATGTTGCGGCTGGAGCGACGCTTTGAGTTGAATCAGCAGGGAATCATTCATCTCGATCATCTTCTGCAACAACGGATGATCGTCCGGACTTTTCAACGGGTCCGGTGGCGGGAAGGTCTGCGGCAGTCCGGCGCTGCCCAGCGCCTTGATCTCGACCACGCTGGCCTGACGTTCGTCCAGCGTCCACTCACTGAGATCGACGCGATTGACCGGCACCAGGGTGTCGACCAACTGGAACAGGTTGCTGGCGAAATGATCGTCGCCGGTGCTGGCAATCAGTTCCCCCAGTTGCCAGTAGAAATGCGGGTTTTCCATGTTGCGAATACTGCCGGTCAGATTCATATCCTTGTCATCCCTGGTTCCGAGTCATCACCGAGTCGTCCGCTGTTTATGCAAAAGCCGCCCACGCAATCGTCTCTCCTTGAAACTGATCTGGGGCGGGATTTAAGCCTATGGATTTGTCCTACGTCTGTAGGGGAAAACAGGGACACAAAGTGCCATCATTTCTGAAAGTTGGCGCCGGGCTTCTGACGCCGTTTGCGACAGGTGTTGCGCATCGCGTGACTGTTTGGTCACGGCAAGACCTTGAAAACCGGGGCAGTTGCGTTTTTTTGAGGTCACAACGCAGGTCGATGGCAGCGCTGGTGTGTGGCATTTTTCCTACAGGATTTTCAGTGTTTCCTCTCCGAACTTTTAGTGGGTTCCCACCCAATCAGGGGTTACAAGCGCTGACAGGCCAGCCCTCGGGGCGGGGTTGTCCGGGTTTTACGTGTCATGTCGGCATCAGGGCCGATGCTTGAATAGGCGCAAAATCACATGAGAAGGATCTTATGCCGCCTATTTCTGCCCCTGCGGTGGCCACGCCGTCCGCATCGCTCCAGACGTATCCGCTGACCGCTGCGCAGCTGGATATCTGGCTGGATCAGCTGAGTCGCGGGGATTCGCCGCTGTACAACATCGGCGGCTACCTGGACCTCAGCGGGCCGCTGGATCCGGCGCGGATGCAGGCTGCGCTGGAAGCACTGGTAGCCCGGCATGACGCGCTGCGCACGATTCTGCTGCCGGGCGCTGGCGCCGATGGCCTGCCTTTGCAGCAGTTCGCCCGGTCAGTAGCGGTGCCGATGCCGATCGACGATGTGTCGGCGCACAGCGACCCGGAATCGGCGGCGCGGGCATTGGTGCAGGCACGCATCGATCAACCCTTCGTGCTGGACGGCGGCTGCCTGTTGCGCTTTCTGTTGATCCGCCTCGATGAGCAGCGACACTGGCTGTCCGTGCAGGCGCATCACTTGATCGTCGATGGCTGGGGCTTCGGCGAAATGTTCAAGTCGCTGGACGAGATCTACAACGCGCTGGCACACGGCCAACCGGCACCGGTCGCGGCGCCGTCGTACATCGACTTCATCGAGGACAATGCGCGCTATCACGCGTCGCCGCGTTATGCGCAGGATCGCGCCTATTGGCTGGACAAGTACCGACAATTGCCCGAGCCGCTGTTGCTGCCACGGCATCAGCAGAGCCTGGCCGGCCAGACCGCGCAGACGCAGGTCTACGCGCAGCCCTTGCCGGCGTTGCTGCACGAGCGCATGCAGCAGGTGGCCCGAGCGTTCGGCGCGTCGGCGTTCCATGTGTTGCTGGCGGCGCTGCATGTCTACTTCAGCCGCACCGCACAACGTGACGAATGGGTGGTTGGATTGCCGATTCTCAACCGCTCCGGCGCGCGCTTCAAATCCACGCTTGGGCTGTTCGCCCAGGTCAGTGCGGTGCGTATGGGCTTCGGTCGCCACTGCACGTTCGCTGAACTGGTGAGTACGATCCGTGAGGAACTGCGCAAGGATTTCCGCCATCAGCGCTTCCCCGTGAGTGAGATGAACCGCGCCCTTGGCCTGCTGCGGGAGGAGCGCTCGCAGCTGTTCGAAGTCACTGTTTCCTACGAGCAGGGCACTCACGATTATCGCTACGGCGAGGCGTCGGGACGGATCATCAAGGCCTCGAACGTCGAGGAGGCCACACCGCTGGCGGTGCACTTGCTGAGCAATCTGGCCAATGACGACGCGCGGCTGTACCTGATCTACAGCGAGGCGTATTTCAACGCCGATGAAGTCAAGGCACTGGCCGAACGCTGGTTGCTGATTCTGGAGCAGGGACTGGAAGCGGTGAATCTGGCGGTGGCGGATTTCGATCTGAGCACGCCGGAAGAAACCGCGCTGCTGCAACAGTGGAATGCCACGCGGGTGGACTACCCGGCTCCGACCACCATTCAGCAGCGTATCGAAGCGCAGGCGACGCTGCGGCCGCAGGCGCTGGCGGCGGTTGAGCAAGGGCAAGGCCTGACCTATGCCGAGCTCAATCAACGCGCCAACGCGCTGGCGCATCATCTGCTCGATCTCGGGGTGCGCCCGGATGACCGGGTGGCGATCGTTGCCCGGCGCGGCCTCGACACACTGGTCGGGCTGTTGGCGATCCTCAAGGCTGGCGCCGCTTATGTGCCGCTGGATCCGGCGCATCCGGCCGAGCGCCTGAGCTATCTGCTGGAGGACAGCGCGCCCATCGCGGTGCTGACCCAGCGCGCGCTGCGCGGGCATTTGCCGGCGTTGTCGGTGCCGGTGATCGAGCTGGATCAGCCGAGTTGGTCGGCTGGCCGGGTCGACGCGCCGAAGGTGCCGGGGCTGACCCCGGCCAACCTCGCTTATGTGATTTATACCTCCGGCTCGACCGGCCTGCCCAAGGGGGTGATGGTCGAGCACCGCACCCTGTGCAATCTGGTCGATTGGCACGCTGATGTCTTCGACCTGCATGCCGGCAGCCATACCTCAAGCCTGGCCGGTTTTGGTTTCGATGCGATGGCCTGGGAAGTCTGGCCGGCGCTGTGCGTGGGCGCGACCCTGCACCTGGCGCCGGCCAGCGAGGGCAGCGAAGACATCGATGCGCTGCTCGACTGGTGGCGTGCGCAGCCGCTGGACGTGAGTTTTTTGCCGACGCCGATCGCCGAATACGCGTTCAGCCGCCAGCTCGATCACCCGACGTTGCGCACGCTGCTGATCGGTGGCGATCGCCTGCGCCAGTTCCCGCGTCAGCCATCGTTCGAGGTGATCAACAACTACGGGCCGACCGAAGCCACCGTGGTGGCGACCTCGGGACGCATCGATGCCGGGCAGGCGCTGCACATCGGCAAACCGGTAAGCAACGCCACGGTGTATCTGCTGGATGAACAGCAGCAACCGGTGCCGCTCGGCGTGACGGGCGAGTTGTACGTCGGCGGGGCCGGGGTGGCGCGCGGTTACCTGAACCGCGCAGAGCTGATCGCCGAACGCTTCCTGCGTGATCCGTTCAGTGCTGAACCGGGCGCGCGCCTGTACCGCACCGGCGACCTTGCTCGCTGGCGCGCTGACGGCAATCTGGAGTATCTGGGGCGCAACGATGATCAAGTGAAAATCCGTGGCATACGGATCGAACCGGGCGAGATCGAGAGCGCACTCACCAGCCATTCGGCGGTGCGCGAAGCGGTGGTACTGGTGCGCGACGGGCAATTGCTGGCGTGGTTCACCGAGCAGGCGCCGCTAGACATCAATGAGCTGCACGCGCAGCTGAAAACTCGCCTGAGCAGTGCCATGCTGCCGAGCGCCTATGTGCGTCTGTCGGCGCTGCCGCTGACCGCCAACGGCAAGGTCGATCGCAAGGCACTGCCGGCGCCCGGGCCGGACGATCTGATCCGCCGCGAATACGAGGCGCCGCAGGGTGAGGTCGAAATCGCCCTGGCGCAGATCTGGGCCGAAGTCCTGCAAGTCGAGCGGGTCGGACGTCACGATCACTTCTTCGAACTCGGCGGACATTCGTTGCTGGCGGTGATTCTGATCGAGCGCATGCGTCAGCTCGATCTGAGCAGCGACGTGCGCGTGCTGTTCAGTCAACCGACCCTGGCGGCGCTGGCGGCTTCGGTCGGCAGCGGTCGGGAAATCGAAGTGCCGGCCAACCGCATCGCCGCCGATTGCACCCACATCACCCCGGATATGCTGACCCTGCTGCAACTGGATCAGCCGACGCTCGACCGGATCGTTGCGACGGTACCGGACGGCGCCGCAAACGTGCAGGACATCTACCCGCTGGCACCGCTGCAGGAAGGCATCCTCTACCACCACATCACCGCTGAGCAGGGCGATCCGTACCTGCTGCAATCGCAACTGGCGTTCGACAGTCTTGAGCGCGTCGAGGCTTTCGCTGCTGCACTGCGCGAGGTCATGGCGCGCCACGACATTCTGCGCACTTCGGTGCTCTGGGAAGGCCTGACCACCCCGGTGCAGGTGGTGTGGCGCGAGGCGATTCTGCCGTTGCAGGAGGTCGAACTGGACCCGGCTAACGGCCCGATCATCGAGCAGTTGTACGCGCGCTTCAACGCCCGGCGTTATCGCCTCGACGTCAGCCAGGCGCCGCTGATGCGCCTGGTGTATGCCCGTGATCCGGCGCTGGATCGGGTGGTGGGGATTCTGCTGTTCCATCACCTGGCCATGGATCACATCGCTTTGGAGGTGATGCGCGGCGAAATGCAGGCCAGTCTGTCGGGGCAGGTCGTGGCGCTGGCGCCGCCGGTGCCGTATCGCAATTACGTGGCGCAGACGCGGCTGGGCGTCAGCGAGCAGGAACACGAGGCGTTTTTCCGCGCGCAACTGGCGGACATTGATGAGCCGACCCTGCCATTCGGCCTGCAGGAAGTGCAGGGCGACGGGCGCGGCATCGACGAAGCGCAGCAGGCGTTGCCGGCTGACGTCTATCAGCGCTTGCGCACCCAGGCGCGACAGGCCGGAGTCAGCGTGGCGAGCCTGATTCATCTGGCCTGGGCGCGGGTGCTGGCAGCGACGTCCGGCCAGCAGCGTGTGGTGTTCGGCACCGTGCTGATGGGGCGCATGCAGGGGGGCGAGGGTGCTGACCGGGCCTTGGGCGTGTTCATCAACAGCTTGCCGTTGCGCATCGATGTCGATGCGGGGGTGCTCGACGCCGTGCGCGCCACCCATGCGCGGCTGACCGCGCTGCTCGGGCATGAGCACGCGTCGCTGGCACTGGCTCAGCGCTGCAGCGGCGTCGCCTCGCCGTCACCGTTGTTCAGCGCGCTGCTCAATTATCGGCACAGTGACGAGTCCGAACTGCTGGAGCCATCCAGCCATGCCTGGCAAGGCATCGAAACCCTGGCCAACGAGGAGCGCACCAATTACCCGCTGACCATGAGCGTGGATGATTTTGGCAACGGCTTGCGCCTCACCGGCAGGGCCGTGGTGCAGATCGGCGCGCAGCGGATTTGCGGCTACATGCAAACCGCGTTGAGCGGCCTGGTACAGGCCTTGGAGCAGACGCCGCAACAACTGTTGAACCGCTTGCCGATCCTGCAAGCCGAGGAGTTGCAACGTTTGCTGATCACCTTCAACGTCACCGAGGTCGATTGTCCGCTGGAGCAGCCACTGCACGCGTTGTTCGAAGCGCAGGTGCGGCATAAGCCGGACGCCATCGCGCTGCAATCCGCGCAGGGAACCCTGACTTACCTTGAGCTCAATCAGCGCGCCAACCGTCTGGCCCATCACCTGCGTGAACTCGGCGTGCAACCGGACTCGCGCGTAGCGATCTGCGTCGAACGCGGGCTGGATCTGATCGTTGGTTTGCTCGGCATCCTCAAGGCTGGCGGCGCCTATGTGCCGCTGGATCCGGACTATCCGCTGGAGCGCCTGAACTACATGCTGCAGTACAGCGCGCCGGTCGCACTGTTGGTGCATGGCGCCACGCGGCAATTGCTCGGCGAGCCGGGTGTGACGACGATCAATCTTAATCACGACAGTTGGGAGCAGCAGCCGTCAGACAATCTGCAGGTGCCGGGCCTGAGTGCTTCGAACCTCGCTTACATGATCTACACCTCGGGCTCCACCGGGTTGCCGAAAGGCGTGATGATCGAGCATCGCAGCGCCTGCAACATGGTGCACTGGGGCTCGCAGATTTCGCCGCCGACCGAACACGGCGCGCTGCTGCAAAAAGCGCCGTTCAGCTTCGACAGTTCGGTGTGGGAGATCTTCTGGCCGCTGTGTTCGGGGATGCGTCTGGTACTGGCGCGACCGGATGGCAACCGCGATTCGGCGTATGTGGTGCAGACCATTCGTGAGCAGCAGGTAACGGTGGTCAAGTTCGTCCCGGCGCTATTGCAGCAGTTCATCGAGCAGGACGGTGTCGAACAGTGCACCAGCCTGACCGATGTGCTCAACGGTGGTGGCGAACTCAGTGCGGCGCAGGCCCGCCAAGTGCGCGATCGCCTGCCGTGGGTGCGGTTGCATAACGTTTACGGGCCGACTGAAACTACGGTGGACAGCACGGGCTGGACGCTTGAACCGCATATGCCGGTGCCGGACAGCGTGGTGCCGATCGGCAAGGCGTTGAGCAACACCCGCCTGTACGTGCTCGACGCGTACGGACAACCGGTGCCGCAAGGCGTCAGCGGTGAGTTGCACATCGGCGGCGTCGGCGTGGCACGTGGTTATCACGGCTTGCCGGAGATGCAGGCCGATCGCTTCATCGACAGCCCGTTTGTTGCGGGTGATCGCCTGTACCGAACGGGCGATCTGGCGCGCTACAACAATCATGGGGAACTGGAATTCCTCGGCCGCAATGACTTCCAGATCAAGCTGCGTGGCTTGCGTCTGGAGCCGGGGGAAATCGAGGCGCGGCTGATCGAACATCCGGCGGTTCGCCAAGCGGTAGTGATGGTCCGCGATGAGCGTCTGGTGGCCTGGTACAGCTTGCGCGCCGGCATCGACGCGCCATCGTTGGAAACCTTGCGCAGCCATGTGCTGGAGCGTTTGCCGGAGTACATGGTGCCGGGCGCGTTTGTGCTGCTCGACGCGTTGCCACTGACGCCAAACGACAAGATTGATCGCAAAGCCTTGCCGGAACCGGGTGCAGACGCGGTGATCAACCGCCCATACGTGGCACCCGAGGGTGAAGTCGAAACCGCGCTGGCGCAGATCTGGGGCGAGGTGCTTGGCGTCGAACAGGTCGGACGGCACGACAACTTCTTTGAACTCGGTGGGCATTCGTTGCTGGCGGTGAGTCTCGTAGCACGGATGCGTCAGAGCGGCCTGCACACCGACGCCCGAGCGCTGTTCAGCCAGCCGACGCTGGCGGCGCTGGCGCTCAGCACCACACCCGAGGCGCAGCACGTGTTGATCCCGCAAACCACCATCCCGAGCCTCAATCGCAAACGGCGGATCTGACCCGTAACTCATTGTGCAAACCAAACCCTGTGGGAGCGGGCTTGCTCGCGAATGCGGTGGATCAGTCGATGTTGATGGCGACTGTTACACCGCATTCGCGAGCAAGCCCGCTCCCACAGGGGTATTGCGGCGGCCGAGCCTGTGGCTTGTCCCCGCTTCCCATGTCAGCCCCGCAAGCCCCGATGTTTTAGTTTTTCCAGGCTGCGCACAGCAGGCACGGACTCGCCGCTGCGCGCTCCTTTTTCTCGTATTTACAGCAGGTTATCCCATGCATTTCAGCGAACTGATGGCTGTTCTTTCCACCCATGCGATCCGCCTTCAACAGGAAGATGAAGACCTGGTCATTCTGGGCAGCGACGACGCGCTGGACGATGCGTTGTGGGACAGCCTCAGCGAACACAAGGCGCAACTGCTGGAACTGGTTGCGCAAAACGGTGGCGACTGGCTGAGCCCGGCGTTTCGCATCACCCCGGACATGCTGCCGCTGGTGACGCTGGATCAGCCGACCATCGATCGGCTGGTCGCCAATGTGGCGGGTGGCGCCGCCAACCTGCAGGACATTTACCCGCTGGCGCCGCTGCAGGAAGGCATGCTCTATCTGCACCTGTCGGCGCCCGCCGGTGACCCCTACGTGTCGCAAGCGCGATTCGCCTTCGACAGCCGCGAACGTCTGGAGGCTTTCGCCGAGGCGCTGCAATGGATGATCGAACGCCACGACATCCTGCGCACCTCGTTCGTCTGGGAACGCCTGGACGAACCGCTGCAAGTGGTGCAGCGGCAGGCTCGTCTGCACTGCGAAGAAATCGCCCTCGCGCCGGGCGCGGATGTCCTGACGCAACTGCTGGAGCGCCACGACCCACGGTTCTTCCGCCTCGACATCCAGCAGGCGCCGCTGCTGCGTCTGGTGTACGCCATGGATCCGGCCAACGGGCGCGTGGTCGCGCTGTTGCTGTTCCATCACCTGATCATGGACCACGTCGCGCTCGACGTGGTGCGCCGCGAAACTCGTGCGCACCTGCTGGGCCAGACCGCGCAGGTCGGGCCGCCGGTGCCATACCGCGATCACCTGGCCAAGGCCCGTCTGCGTCTGGACGAACAGACTCACGAGCAGTTTTTCCGCGAGATGCTCGCCGACATCGACGAGCCGACCTTGCCCTGTGGTTTGCAGGATGTGCAGGGCGATGGCCAAGGAATCGAAGAAGCTGTGCTGATGCTCGACACCGACTTCAGCCGGCAACTGCGTGGCCAGGCGCGTCAGCTCGGCGTCAGCGTGGCGAGCCTGATGCACCTGGCGCTGGCGCGGGTGCTCGGCCAGTTGTCGGGCCGCACCGCCGTGGTGTTCGGCACCGTGTTGCTGGGGCGGATGGAGGCGGGCGAGGGCGGCGAACAGGCGCTGGGAATGTTCATCAACACCTTGCCGCTGCGCGTGGATGTCGGGCAGGACGGCGTGCGCGCCGGGGTGCTGGCCACCCATCGACGCCTGACCGCGTTGCTCGGCCATGAACAGACCTCACTGGCCCTGGCCCAGCGTTGCAGCGCAGTGGCGGTGCCGACGCCGTTGTTCAGCGCGATCCTCAACTATCGCCACAGCAGCAGTGAAGAGATCGCCGAGGTCAGCGAACTGGCCCCCGGCGTGCAAGTGCTGGGCGCCCGCGAACGCACCAACTACCCGCTGACGATCAACATCGACGACCTCGGCGAAGACTTGCGCATCACTGCGCTGGCGGATGCGGCGCTGGGTGCCGAACGCATCGCCGCTTACCTGCACACCGCGTTGCACAGCCTGCTGCAGGCCTTGCAATCGACCCCGGATGCGCCGCTGCAACGCCTGAATATTCTGCCGGCGGCCGAGCGCGAATACTTGGTGCACGGGGTCAATTCGCCGTTGCCGCAGTTCCCGGAAACCCCGCTGATTCACCAGCAGTTCGAGGCCCACGCGGCGGCACGCCCCGAGGCCACAGCGCTGCTGTTCGAGGAGCAGACGTTGAGCTACGGCGAACTCAATCGCCGCGCCAACCAGCTTGCCCACCACCTGCTGGCGCGGGGGATTCGTCCGGATCAGCGCGTGGCGATCTGCGTCGAGCGCGGCCCGCAGATGATCATCGGCCTGCTCGGTATCCTCAAGGCCGGCGCCGGTTACGTGCCGATCGACCCGGCGTATCCACTGGAGCGCATCGCTTACACCCTGGAGGACAGCGCCCCGGTGGCGGTGCTGACCCAGGCCGATACGCTGGATCGGGTTGGCGCGCTTGACGTGCCGATCATCGATCTGGACAGCCTGCAGTTGCAGGCTGAACTCAGCAGCAATCCGCAGATTCCCGAGCTGAGCCCGAGTCATCTTGCCTACGTGATCTACACCTCGGGCTCCACCGGGCAGCCCAAGGGTGTGATGGTCGAACACCGCAACGTCACGCGTCTGTTTTCGGCGACCCACGACTGGTTCAACTTCAACCCGCAGGACGTGTGGGCGCTGTTCCATTCCTTCGCCTTCGATTTCTCGGTGTGGGAAATCTGGGGCGCGCTGGCGTTCGGCGGACAACTGTTGCTGGTGCCGCAGGCGGTCAGCCGCTCGCCGGACGACTGCTACGCGCTGCTGTGCCGCACTGGCGTCACTGTGCTCAATCAGACCCCGAGCGCCTTCCGCCAGTTGATCGCCGCGCAGGGCCGCAGCCCGTTGCAGCACTCGTTGCGCGAAGTGATCTTCGGCGGCGAAGCCCTGGAGCCGGGCCGGCTCAAACCGTGGTACGCGCGGGTCGGCAATGCCGGTACGCGGCTGGTGAACATGTACGGCATCACTGAAACCACGGTGCACGTGACCTATCGGCCACTGGAGGCAGCGGACTCGCTACTGGTCGGGCGCAGCCCGATTGGCGTGGGCATTCCCGACCTGCAACTGTACGTACTCGATGCGCAGCGCGAACCGGTGCCGGTCGGCGTGATCGGCGAGTTGTACGTCGGTGGCGCCGGGGTTGCACGGGGTTACCTCAACCGCGAGACGCTGACCGCCGAGCGATTTATTGCCGACCCGTTCAGCGGCCGTGCCGAGGCGCGTCTGTACAAGACCGGTGACCTGGCGCGCTGGTCAGCGGATGGCAGCCTCGAATACCTCGGGCGCAACGACGATCAAGTGAAGATCCGTGGTTTCCGCATCGAACTCGGTGAAATCGAAGCTCGCCTGGCAGCCTGCGCCGGTGTGCGCGAAGCGCTGGTGATCGCCCGCGAAGACAGTCCCGGTGACAAACGTCTGGTCGCCTACTGGCTGGCCGCCGAAGGCACTGAACCGAGCGCCGCGCAATTGCGCGACGCGTTGCTGCAATCGCTGGCCGAGTACATGGTGCCGAGCGCCTTTGTGCGCCTCGACGCCATACCGCTGACCACCAACGGCAAACTTGATCGCAAAGCCTTGCCACAACCGGACAGCGATGCGTTCGCCCGGCGCGGCTTCGAAGCTCCGCTGGGGCCGGTGGAAACGCTGATCGCCGGAATCTGGCAGAGCCTGCTCGGTGTCGAGCAAGTCGGGCGGCATGACAATTTCTTCGAACTCGGCGGCCATTCGCTGTTGGCGGTGAAATTGATCGAACGCATGCGCCAGCACGACTTGCAGTGCGACGTGCGCGTGCTGTTCGGCCAGCCGAGCGTCGCGGCGCTGGCGGCGACCCTGAGTCACAGTCATACCCTGCGGGTGCCGGACAATCTGATTCCTTTCGATTGCACGCGGATCACCCCGGACATGCTGCCCTTGGCGACGCTGGATCAGGCCGCCATCGACCGCGTGGTCGCCAGCGTGCCCGGCGGCGTCGCCAATGTGCAGGACATTTACGGCCTGGCACCGTTGCAGGCGGGGATTCTCTACCACCATCTGGCGACCAGCGCCGGTGATCCCTACGTATTGCAGGCGCAATTCGCCTTCGCCGGTCTGGCACAGATCAAGGCCTTCGTCCGTGCGTTGAATGCGGTGATTGCGCGTCACGACATTCTGCGCACCAGCGTGGTCTGGGAAGGGCTTGAGGAGCCAGTGCAAGTGGTCTGGCGCGAGGCGCCGCTGGCGCTGGAACGGGTCGATGCCGACCTGCTTGAGGGCGATGTGCTGGAGCAGATGCAGGCGCGGTTCGATCCACGGCACTACCGCCTCGACCTGCGCCGGGCGCCGCTGATGCGTCTGGCCTACACAGAAGACCGGGAACAGCAGCGCTGGGTCGGCATCCTGTTGCTGCACCACATCGTGCTCGATCACACCGCACTGGAAGTGTTGCTCGCGGAAATGAACGACAGCCTGTACCCGAGCGGCGCCGATTTGCCGATGCCGGTGCAGTACCGCAACTACGTGGCGCAGGCGCAACAGCACGCCGATACTCAGGCGCACGAAGCGTTCTTCCGCGACATGCTCGGCGACATCGACGAGCCGACCGTGGCCTTCGGTGTGCAGGACGTACATGGCGACGGCAGCAGCATCGTCGACAGCGAGCAGGCGCTGGATTCGAGCGTGGCCCAGCGCTTGCGCGAGCAGGCGCGCCGCCTCGGCATCAGCGCCGCCAGTCTGGTGCACCAGGCTTGGGGCCAGGTGCTGGCGCAGGTTTCGGGGCGCGAAGAGGTGGTGTTCGGCACCGTGCTGCTCGGGCGCATGCAGGGTGGCGAGGGCGCCGATCGCGCACTCGGCATGTTCATCAACACCTTGCCGTTGCGGGTCAGTGTTGGCGCGACCGACGTGCAGCAAGGCGTGCGCGCTACCCATGAACGTCTGGCGCAACTGCTGGCGCATGAGCAGGCCTCGCTGTCGCTGGCCCAGCGTTGCAGTGGTGTTGCCGCATCGCTGCCGCTGTTCAGCAGCTTGCTCAACTATCGCCACAGCGCGGCCGATCCAGCAGGTGTGACCTGGGACGGGATCGAGGTTCTCAGCTCGCGCGAGCGCAGCAACTATCCGCTGGTGGTCAGCGTCGATGACCTCGGCACCGGTTTCCGCCTGAGCGTGCAAGCGGTGCCGCAAGTGGATGGCGCGCGGGTCTGCGATTACCTGAAAACCGCGCTGCACAACTTGCTGACCGCTCTGGAGCACTCGCCAGCAACGTCGCTGCGGCAGATCTCGGTGCTGTCGCCGAGCGAACGCCAGCGGGTCCTGGTCGGCTTTAACATCACCGGTCGCGATTATCCGCCAGCGCAAACCGTGCAGCGTTTGTTCGAGGCCCAGGCGGCCGCGCATCCGGAGGCCTTGGCGGCGCTGCAAGGTACCCGGCAGTTGAGCTATGGCGAGCTCAATCAGCGGGCCAATCGCCTGGCGCATCACCTGATCGGCCTTGGCGTGCAGCCCGATGACCGGGTTGCCCTGTGTGCCCGGCGCAGCCCGGACATGCTGGTCGCGCTGCTGGCGATCCTCAAGGCCGGCGCCGGTTATGTGCCGGTTGATCCGGCGTATCCACCAGAACGCATCGCCTACCTGTTGCAGGACTGCGCCCCGGTGGCAATCGTGGCGCAAGCATCGACCCGCGATCTGCTCGGTGGCGTGCCGGTCATCGATCTGGACAACGACCTCTGGCAGCACCTGTCGGATGCCAATCCGCAGGTGCCGGCATTAACCCCGAAGCACCTGGCTTACGTGATCTACACCTCCGGCTCCACCGGTCAACCGAAAGGCGTGATGGTCGAGCATGCGACCCTGGAAAACCTTGTGCACTGGCACGCGGAAGCCTTCGACTTGCAGGCCGGCAGCCAGACCGCGAGCGTCGCCGGCTTCGGTTTCGATGCCATGGCCTGGGAAGTCTGGCCGGCACTGTGTGTCGGCGCGACCTTGCACCTGCCGCCGCAGTCGATCCGCAACGAGCACCTCGACGAGCTGCTCGACTGGTGGTGCGCGCAGCCGTTGCAGGTCAGCTTCTTGCCGACGCCGGTGGCCGAATACGCGTTCAGCCGGCAATTGCAGCACCCGACCTTGCGTACGCTGCTGATTGGCGGCGACCGCCTGCGTCAGTTCAGTCGCGCGCAAACCTTCGAGGTGATCAACAACTATGGCCCGACCGAAGCGACGGTGGTCGCCACCTCGGGGCCGGTCGAACTGAATCAGCCGCTGCATATCGGTCGGCCGATCGCCAATGCCAAAGTCTATGTGCTGGACGCCGAGCAGCGCCCGGTGCCGGTGGGTGTGGCGGGCGAGTTGTATGTCGGCGGGGCGGGCGTGGCGCGCGGTTATCTGAATCGCCCCGAGCTGAGCGCTGCGCAGTTCCTCTTCGATCCGTTCAGCGACGAGCCGCAGGCGCGCATGTACCGCACCGGCGATCAGGCGCGTTGGCTGGCCGACGGCAACATCGAGTACCTGGGGCGCAACGATGATCAGGTCAAACTGCGTGGCGTGCGTATCGAACTCGGTGAAATCGAAGCCGCGCTCGGCAGCCACGCTGCGCTGCAGGAAGCGGTGGTGCTGGTCCGCGACGGGCGGCTGATTGCGTGGTTCACCGAGCGCACGGCGGTCGATATTCAACAGTTGCACACGCATTTGCAGGCTCGCTTGCCGGATGCGCTGTTGCCGTCGGCATACGTGCGGCTGGACGCATTGCCGTTGACCGCCAACGGCAAGATCGACCGCAAGGTCTTGCCGGAGCCGGAGCAGGGCGCGTGGCTCAGCCGCGAATATGAAGCGCCACAGGGTGCGGTGGAAACCGCGCTGGCGCAGATCTGGATCGACGTGCTGAAAGTCGAGCGCGTCGGGCGTCACGACAACTTCTTCGAATTGGGCGGGCATTCGCTGTTGGCGGTGAGCCTGATCGAACGCATGCGCCAGATTGACCTCGCGGCCGACGTGCGCGTGCTGTTCAATCAGCCAACTCTGGCCGCACTGGCCGCCGCTGTGGGCAGCGGTCGCGAAATCGAGGTGCCGGCCAACCGCATTCCGCCGAGCTGCACGCACATCACCCCGGACATGCTCAGCCTGACTGAACTCGATCAGGCCAGCATCGAGCGCATCGTCGCCACCGTGCCGGGCGGGGCCGCCAACGTGCAGGACATCTATCCGCTGGCACCGCTGCAGGAAGGCATTCTTTACCACCACTTGAGCGCCGAACAGGGCGATCCGTACCTGCTGCAATCGCGGCTGATCTTCGACAGCGTCGAGCGCTTGCGCACCTTCAGCCAAGCCTTGCAGCAGGTCATCGCGCGCCACGACATTCTTCGCACCAGTGTGGTCTGGGAAGGGCTGGCGAGTCCGCAGCAAGTGGTCTGGCGTCAGGCGCCGCTGGTGGTGCAAGCGGTGCCGCTGGATCCGGCGCAGGGCGACGTTCTCGAACAGTTGCACGCGCGGTTCGATGCCCGGCACAACCGCCTCGACCTGAGCCAGGCGCCGCTGATGCGCATCGTCTATGCCGAAGACACGGCGCAGCAACGGGTGGTGGCGATCATCCTGTTCCAGCACTTGATTCTCGACCACACCGCCATGGAGGTGGTCGGCCAGGAAATGCGTGCTTTCATGTTCGATCAGGCCGACAGCCTCGGCACGCCGATGCCGTACCGCAACTACGTGGCGCAGGCGCGTCTGGGTGCCAGCGAGCAGGAGCACGAAGCGTTCTTCCGCGACATGCTCGGCGATATCGACGAACCGACCTTGCCGTTCGGCCTGCACGATGTGCAAGGCGATGGCGGCGACATCGAGGAGGCGCAGCAAGCCGTGGATGCCGGGTTGACTCTGCGCCTGCGTGAACAGGCGCGGCAGTTGGGTGTCAGCCCGGCGAGCCTGATGCACCTGGCCTGGGCGCAAGTGCTTGGCGTGCTTGCCAACCGCCGCGACCTGGTGTTCGGCACGGTGCTGTTGGGTCGTTTGCAGGGCGGTCAAGGCGCGGATCGCACCCTCGGCGTGTTCATCAATACCTTGCCGCTGCGGGTGGATGTCAGCGAAGGCGTGCGCGCTGCGGTCAAGACCACCCACGCACGACTGACGGCATTGCTCGCCCATGAACACGCGCCACTGGCGCTGGCCCAGCGTTGCAGCGCGGTGTCCGGGGCGCCGCTGTTCAGCGCACTGCTCAACTACCGGCATACCGCTGCCGAAGCGCAGCCGCGTGACGGTCAGGGCATCTGGGAAGGCGTGCAATTGCTTGGCGGCGAAGAGCGCAGCAACTATCCGCTGACCCTCAGCGTCGACGATCTCGGCGAAGACTTTTCCCTGTCCGTGCTGGCGTTGGCGCAGATCGGCGCGCAACGCATCTGCGGCTACATGCACACCGCGCTGGAACATCTGGTGCACGCACTGGAGCAGGCGCCGCAACGTCCGCTCAACCGTTTGCCGATTCTTTCGGTCGAGGAATACGAACGCCTGGTGGTCGGTTTCAACCCGACGGCGGCGGCATACCCGCGCGGCGCAACGATTCAGGCGCTGGTGCAAGCGCAGGCCGAGCAGCAGCCGCAGGCATTGGCGGTGGTGCAGGGCACGCAGCAACTGACCTATGCGCAACTCAATCAGCAGGCCAATCGCCTGGCCCAGCACTTGCTCGGCCTCGGCGTGCACCCGGACGACCGGATTGCCGTGTGCCTGCAACGCAGCCCGCAGATGCTGGTGGCGCTGCTGGCGATTCTCAAGGCCGGCGCCGGTTACGTGCCAATCGACCCGGCGTACCCGGCGGAGCGCATCGCCTACCTGTTGCAGGACAGCGATCCGGTGGCGGTGCTGGCGCAGGGCGCGACCCGCGAGCTGCTGGGCCGGGTGCCGGTGATCGATCTGGACAATGACACCTGGCAGCATCTGCCGGACAGCAATCCGCAACTGCCAGCACTGACCCCGGCGCATCTGGCCTATGTGATCTACACCTCGGGTTCGACCGGCCAGCCGAAAGGCGTGATGGTCGAACACGCGACCCTGGAAAACCTTGTGCACTGGCACTGCGAGGCGTTCGACCTGCGCGCCGGCAGCCACACCGCCAGCGTCGCCGGTTGCGGTTTCGACGCGATGGCCTGGGAGGTCTGGCCGGCGCTGTGTGTCGGCGCGACCCTGCACCTGCCGCCTTCGTCGATCAGCAACGAACACCTCGATGAACTGCTCGACTGGTGGCGCGCGCAGCCGTTGCAAGTGAGCTTCCTGCCGACGCCGATTGCCGAATACGCCTTCAGTCGTGAGCTGGGGCATCCGACCTTGCGCACGCTGTTGATCGGTGGCGACAAGTTGCGGCAGTTCCCGCGTGGGCAGGCGTTCGACGTCATCAACAACTACGGCCCGACCGAGGCCACGGTGGTCGCGACTTCCGGACAAATCCATGCCGGGCAATTGCTGCACGTCGGCCGGCCCATCAGCAACGCCAGGATCTACCTGCTCGATGAACAGCAACGTCCGGTGCCGGTTGGCGTGGCGGGCGAGCTGTACGTCGGTGGCGCGGGTGTCGCCCGTGGTTATCTGAACCGTCCCGAGCTGACCGCCGAACGCTTCCTCGAAGACCCGTTCAGTGACGAACCGCAGGCGCGCATGTACCGCACCGGTGACCTCGCGCGCTGGCTGGCCGACGGCAATATCGAGTACCTGGGGCGTAACGACGATCAGGTCAAACTGCGCGGCGTGCGGGTGGAACTGGGGGAAATCGAAGCGGCACTGACCAGCCATCCGGCGGTGCAGGACGCGGTGGTGCTGGTGCGCGAGGCGCGGTTGATCGCCTGGTTCACTGCCCGCGCAGCGGTCGATATCGAAGAGCTGCGCCAGCATCTGCAAGCACGTTTGCCGCAGGCACTGGTGCCCGCCGCCTACGTGCGCCTGCCGGCGCTGCCGCTGACCGCCAACGGCAAACTCGACCGCAAGGCCTTGCCCGAACCGGATCAGGACGCCTGGCTCAGCCGCGAATACGCAGCCCCGCAAGGGCCGGTGGAAACCGCGCTGGCGCAGGTCTGGGCCGAGGTGCTGCAAGTCGAACAGGTCGGGCGGCACGACAACTTCTTCGAACTGGGCGGGCATTCGCTGCTGGCGGTGACCCTGATCGAGCGCATGCGTCAGCTCGGCCTGAGCACCGACGTGCGCGTGCTGTTCAGCCAGCCAACCCTCGCCGCACTGGCGGCCGCCGTCGGCAGCGGTCGCGAAGTCGCGGTGCCGGACAACCTGATTCCGTTTGGTTGCACGCATATCACTCCAGACATGCTGACCCTGCTGCAACTGGATCAGCAGAGCATCGAGCGGATCGTGGCCACGGTGCCGGGCGGTGCCGCCAATGTGCAGGACATTTATCCGCTGGCGCCGTTGCAGGAAGGCATTCTTTATCACCACTTGAGCGCCGCGCAGGGCGATCCGTACCTGCTGCAATCGCGCCTGGCATTCGACAGCCTTGAACGCTTGCAGGCCTTTGCCGCCGCGCTGCGTCAGGTCATGACTCGCCATGACATCCTGCGCACCGGAGTGGTCTGGGAAGGGCTGGCGACGCCGGTGCAAGTGGTCTGGCGTGAAGCCGAGCTGCCGCTGCAGGAGGTTGCATTCGATCCGGCGGGCGGTGATGTTCTGGCGCAGTTGTATGAGCGTTTCGACGCGCGGCATTACCGCATCGACCTCAGTCAGGCGCCGTTGATTCGCCTGGTCTATGCACAAGACCCGGCCAATGATCGAGTGGTCGCCATGCTGCTGTTCCATCACATCGCCATGGACCACACGGCGCTGGAAGTGGTGCAGCAGGAACTGCAGGCGCTGCTCTTCGGTCACGGCGAAGCCCTGATCCCTGCCGTGCCGTATCGCAATTACGTGGCGCAGACCCGGCTGGGCGTCAGCGAGCAGGAGCATGAAGCGTTCTTCCGCACGATGCTCGGCGAGATCGATGAGCCGACGCTGCCGTTCGGTCTGCTGGATGTGCACGGTGACGGCCATGACATCGAAGAAGTCCGTCAGCGCGTGCCCGAAGCCTTGGCGCGGCGCCTGCGCAGCCAGGCGCGGCAGCTGGGCGTGAGCGTCGCGAGCCTGTTCCATCTGGCGTTTGCCCAGGTATTGGCGGCGACTTCCGGACATAAGCGCGTGGTGTTAGGCACCGTGCTGCTGGGGCGGATGCAGGGCGGTACCGGCGCTGATCGCGGTCTGGGGATGTTCATCAATACGCTGCCGCTGCGGGTGGATCTGGGTGATGTTTCGGTGCGTGCCGGGGTGCGCGCCACCCATGCGCAACTGACCGCATTGCTCGGCCATGAGCATGCATCACTGGCGCTGGCTCAGCGCTGCAGCGGGGTGGCCGCGCCGTCGCCGCTGTTCAGCGCGATGCTCAACTACCGGCACAGCGTCAGTGCAGAACAGTTGCAAGCCAATCGCCTGGCCTGGCAAGGCATCGAAAACCTCTCCAGCGAAGAGCGCACCAACTATCCGCTGAGCTTCAACGTCGACGACCTGGGTCAGGGCTTTGATCTCACGGCCATGACCCCTTCGCCGATTGGCGCGGCGCGGCTGTGTGGCTACATGCAGCAGGCGTTGGCGGGGCTGGTCGAAGCGCTGGAGCAGACTCCGCAGCAGGCGTTAAATCGTCTGTCGGTGCTGGCGGATGCCGAGCGTCAGCATCTGCTGTTCGGCCTGAACGCCACGGAGGTCGATTACAACCTTGAGCAAACCATTCACGGCTTGTTCGAGACGCAAGTGGCGCGCACGCCTTGGGCACCAGCGG